>NZ_VWWG01000216.1:0-9399 GCF_011753085.1 Burkholderia sp. Tr-862 | reverse complement strand
CGAGCGACCCGAGCGACCCGAGCGACCCGAGCGACCCGAGCGACCCGAGCGACCCGAGCGACCCGAGCGACCCGAGCGACCCGAGCGACCCGAGCGACCCGAGCGACCCGAGCGACCCGAGCGACCCGAGCGACCTCCCGTGTCAACCCATCAATGTCGACAAGAACGTCCCCCGCAGCCGCCGCAACGCGGACACAGACACAGCCGACTCACTCCCGACCGTCTCCCGACGACGACCCAACCCGATCATCGCCCGCCGCATCCCCCGCACCGCGCCCCGCCGCCGCCTGCGCCGCCGTCCGCAGCACCGCGATCTGCCCGCGATACGCCCGGCATCCGCTGCAAGCCGGAAGATGGACGCGCACCTGCAGGCGCTCATGCAGCGTCAAGGACCGGTCGAGCGCATCCGACAGCAGTCGCGTCACGTCCCTACATTTCCCCAGCAGCATCTTCGGTCGTCAGTCCTTTTTCGCTGAGGCAGGTGCGCAGGCGCGTGCGCGCCCGATACAGCAGCACGCTGCAATGGTTTGTCGTCAACGTCAGTTCGGTGCAGATGTCGTTGATCTCGACATCGAGGAATTCGCGCATCATGAATACGCGCCCGATGTGTTCCGGCAGATGGTCGAGGCAGACCTGGAACAGCGTCCAGAACTGCTGTTGCTGCAATAGCGTCTCGGGGCGCGGCCACGGCCGCGGCTTCGTATGCGCGGCCCAGTGCCCGTTTTCCTTGAACAGCTCGCGATCGAGCGCGGATTCGCCGTCGAGCTCCGCATCGAGCGCGGACAGGCTCACCGTCCGCTGCCGCGCGCGCAGGATGTCGATCAGCTTGTTGCGCAGGATCCCGAACACCCAGGTCTTGTGTGCGGACCGTCCCGCGAACTCGCCCGCATGCGACCACGCGGCGGTCAGCGCTTCCTGCACGGCATCCTCGGCCGCATCGGCATCGCGTAGCTGGAGTCGCGCGAAGCGCAGCAGGTCGCGCCGCAGTTGCGTGAGATAGGGAGGATCGTCGTACGCGGACGGCATGGCGGGTCGGGAGCCTTACGAAGCGGAAGCAATCGCGTGCGCCGCCGGGCGGGCGCGTTGCGAGCAGCTTACTGGGCGCGACGCCGTGCTGCAACGCATGTTCCGTCACGATTTCATGAAGCCCGCTGACGCGCTGCGCTATGCTTGCCGGAACCTTGCATCGCGTGGCGCGAAATCGTGATGCGGGCGGTTTGTAACATCAGACCATAACGGTCGAGTTATCCACAATTTCTGTGGAAAACCTTGTGGAAAGTCGGCCGGTCGGCCCCGTGGGACGGTTCGCGGGCTGGCTTGCCTATAAACAGACATTTGTCGCCTGTTTCGAATCAATCGATCCGATTTCTCACTCACCGGAAGGAGAAAGTCATGTCCTATCGTGTTGCCGTCGTCGTCGGCAGTCTGCGTCGCGGTTCCTGGAATCGCGCGCTCGCGCACGCCGTGATCTCGCTCGCCCCCGCCGATTTCTCGTTCGAATTCGTCGAGATCGGCGAGCTGCCGCTGTACAGCCAGGACTACGACGCGGATTTTCCGGAAGTCGCGAAGCACTTCAAGGAGTCGATCGAAGCGGCCGACGCGCTGCTGTTCGTCACGCCCGAGTACAACCGCTCGATTCCGGGCGTGCTGAAGAACGCGATCGACTGGGGCTCGCGCCCGTGGGGGCACAACTCGTGGTCCGGCAAGCCGGGCGCCGTGCTCGGCACGTCGCCCGGTGCGGTCGGCACCGCGCTCGCGCAGCAGCACCTGCGCAACGTGCTCGCGTATCTCGACGTGAAGACGCTCGCGCAGCCGGAAATGTTCATCAAGCATGACCCGGCGCGCATCGACGACCAGGGCCAGATCGTCAGCGAGGACACCCGCAAATTCCTGCAGGGCTTCGTCGACCGCTACGTCGACTGGGTGCGCATGCTGAAGGCCGCCTGATCGCCGCACCTTTCGCGCTGCCGGCACCGGCCCGCGTGCCGCGGGTCAGGTGTTGGTGTGCCGCGCATCGCGCGCTTCACGGATGCCGAGCAGGATCTCGTCGAGCAGCGCGATGTCGAACGGCTTCGACAGCACACGCACGTTGACGGTGCGCGTGCGGTCGAGTTCCTCCGCGTAACCCGTGACCAGGATCACGGGCAGCTTCCCCGGCCGCTTGTCGATCGCTTCGGCGAGATCGATGCCGTTCAGGCGGCCCGGCATGTGGATATCCGAGATGACCAGGTCGAACGCGTCGTTCGCGGCCGCACCCTCGATCAGGCGCAGCGCGTCGTCGGCGGTGGGCGCATAGGTGACGCGGTGCCCGAGCAGCGTGAGCAGTGCTTCGGTGCCGGCCGCGACTTCGCTGTTGTCTTCGACCAGCAGCACGTGCAGGCCCGCGAGCGCGCCCGTGTCGTGCGCGACGGTCGGCGGCCGCACGACGATGTCCTCGACGCGTGCGCGCGGCAGGTAGAGGCGCACCGACGTCCCGGCGCCGACCGCGCTGTCGATCGTCGCCAGGCCGCCCGAGCGCTCGCAGAACGCGAACACCTGCGGCAGCCCGAGCCCGGTTCCCATCCCCTGCGCCTTCGTCGTGAACAGCGGCTCGAACGCGCGCGCGAGCACCTCGGGCGCCATGCCCGAGCCGGTATCGTCGAGCGAGATCTGCACGAAGTCGCCGGTCAGAGGAAAGCCGTCCTCGCGGCGCAGCGTCACGTTGCGCGCGCCGACCGTGAAGCGGCCGCCGATCGTCATCGCATCGCGCGCGTTGACGGCGAGATTGATCACCGCGAGTTCGAGCTCGGCGACATCGACCCGGATCGGCCACACACCCGGTTCGATCGCGACGACCAGCGACGACTTCGAACCGAGCGACGTCTTCAGCAGTTCGCGGCACGTGCCGACCCATTGGCCGATGTCGATCGTCTCGTTGTGCAGCGGCTGCTTGCGCGCGACGCCGAGCAACTGGCGCGTGAGCGACTGGCCGTTCTTCAGCGCGCGTTCGATCGCGCCGAGTTCCTTGTCGAGATGCTGGACGCCGCGCCGCCGCGCGATCTGCACGTTGCTCGAGATGATCATCAGCAGGTTGTTGAAATCGTGCGCGACGCTGCCGACCAGGTTGCCGAGCGCCTGCATCTTGCGCGACTGCCGGTACGCGGATTCGATCGAGCGCCGCATCGACGCTTCCGCCTGCCAGCGATCCCAGGCCTCCTCTTCCGCCTTCAGCCGTTTCAGCGACAGCCAGATCACCGACCACAGCGCGATCGACGGCGCGAACATCGAGATGAACAGCACGCTCAAGTGTTCGTACCATTCGCGCCGGATGGCCGACGTGCGGTATGCGCAGGTCACGTACACGGGATAGCTGCCGACCTGGCGGTACGCGACGATCTCGCTGGCGCCGTCGTGGCGCACGCGCACGATGCCCGCGCGCGGATCGTTGCGTTCGTTGCCGAACGTGGTCGTGAGATCGGTGTGCGCGAGCGACGGCGGCGGCGGATACGACGCGATCACCGCGCCGTCGGAGCGCGCGAGCGCCATCGTCATCGGCGTGGCCGCGCCGCCGAGGAGCTCGCGGTAGAACGAATTGAAGTACGACGATTTCAGCGCGATCGACACCATCCCGGCGAACGAGCCGTCGCTATGCCGTCGCGCGACGCCCGTGTTGAACACGGGGATGTTCTCGAGCTTGAGCGGCCCCATCATCAGCCGCGAGATATGTTCGATGACCTTGCCGTCGCGAATGCCGGCGAAGTCGTCGCGATTTGCGATCGACGCATAGGGCGCCGGATAGTAGAGGCTGTTCGCGAGCAACATGCCGCTCGCGCCGAAGATCGACACCGCGGCCACCTGCGGATAGCCGCCGCCGATCGTGTTCAGCGCTTCGTGGATGTCGGATTCCTGGCGGCGCACGGCGACGTCGTCCATGTCCTGCACGAGGTCGACGATGCGCGCATCGAGCGTCTCGGTCAGGTCGAACACCTTGAGCGCATGCTCCTCGGCGACACGCACGGTGCGCATCGTCACGTCGCTCGCCGCGGCTTCGCGTGCCTTCAGGTCGTTGTACGCCATGACCGACACGTAGATGCACGGCAGCACGATCGCCGCGACCAGCAGCACGATCAGCGTCACGCGCCGCACCGCGAAATCGTGCTCGGGCGCCCCAGCCGAATAGCTGCCGCCATCCTGCCAGTCGTCGGCAGGCGTGGAGGCGGGCGGATGGGAGTCGGCGGGACGTTTGGACGTCATTGAAGAAAGCGGGTCAAGCTGCGGTGTTCAATCATAAACGAGTTGCGCCCGCCCGCCGTACCCGGCGCAGTGGGGCAACCTGGTGATTCCGACAGGGGTAAAGCGAAAGATTGAAAACGCTATGAATCCGGCAGCGCAAACGTACACAAAGAAAAATTTTGCGTGCTTATCTCAAAAATGGTCGCGGCTGTTTTCGGAATACCGGGGGATTGGATCGATTTTGTTCGAAATGGTGAATATGGCGAGTTGCACCGCCTCCGGTTTACTCAGAGAATCGCGCCTTGCTTTCCCTATGACAGATATATGCGCCCGCCGGCGTTTGCGGTGCGGTATGTCGCGTGCCTCGTGCGCGGCGCCCGCGCGCGGCTGCACGGTGGCTGCCAGCGCCTGATTGCATGGCGCCTCAAGAAGCGCGCCGCGCGGTCGTTAACGCGAGAGAGACCATTCCGAATACCGCTTCGCTGCCATGCCTTTGCCGATCGTGATCGCCGACGACTCTTTGCTCGCTCGCAAACTTCTGACAAAGGCACTGCCGGGAGACTGGGACGTCGATGTCGCGTATGCGGCGAATGGTCGCGAGGCGCTGGCGCTCTATCGTGACGGCAAAGCTTCCGTAATGTTTCTGGACCTGACGATGCCCGACTTGAACGGCTATCAGGTGCTGGAGACACTGCGCCACGAAGATCTGAACACGTTCGTGATCGTGGTATCCGCCGATATCCAGCCGCAGGCGCAAGCACGCGTGCGCGAGTTGGGCGCGATCGCATTCGTTGCCAAGCCCGTGACGTCGGAGGCGTTGCTGCCCATTCTCAAGGAGTATGGGTTGTATGCCTGAATCGGTGTTCACGGCGGAGCAACGCGACGCGTTGCAGGAAATCGCCAACCTCGCGATGGGCCGCGCCGCCGCACGGCTCGCGCTGCTGCTCGGACATTTCATCGAATTGTCGGTACCGCGCGTGCGCGTCGTGAAGGCCGCCGATGCGGGCGACGCGCTGCGCGAGATGACGGGCATCCGCGAGAACGTGACGGCCGTTCGCCAGGGCTTCCGTTCCGACATCAAGGGCGAGGCGATCGTGCTGTGCCGCAGCGCGGGCGTCGCGCGGCTCATGTCGCTGATGGACCGCACGTTCGGCGACGGCGTGTATGCCGGCATGGCGACGCAGGACGAGATCGTGTTCGATGTCGCGAACGTGCTGATGAGCGCGTGCGTCTCGTCGATCCTCGACGAGCTCGGCCGCAAGCCCGTGTTTTTCCCGCCGGGGCTGCTCGGCGCGAACGTGTCGTTCGACGACGTGTTCCAGCCGAACGCGCTCGCATGGAGCGTCGCGCTGCTGCTCGAAGTGAATTTCGGACTCGAGGATCACGCGTTCCGCGCACATTTCGTGATGCTGATGGCCGAGGATTCGATCCGGCTCATGGGCGACGCACTCGACGCATTGCTGTCCGCGCTATGACCGCTATTACTACCCGCCCCACCACCGCCACCACCGCATCGTTGAGCGACCTCGTGATCGAACGGGTGGGCTTCGGCCTGTTCGTGCTCGACCGCTCGATGACCGTGCTGATGTGGAATCGCTTCATGCAGGATCACACCGGCATCCCGGCTGCCGACGTGATCGGCCGCAACCTGTTCGACCGCTTCCCGGAGCTGCCGCGCGCGTGGCTCGAACGCAAACTGGAGAGCGTGTTCCAGCTCGGCAGCTTCGCGTTCAGCTCGTGGGAGCAGCGGCCCTACCTGTTTCGCTTCGAGCACGACCGGCCGATCACCGGCGGCGTCGACTACATGCAGCAGGACTGCACGTTCATGCCGCTCACGCGCGGCCGCGAAGTCGAGGCCGTCTGCGTGACGATCTCGGACGTCACGCACGTGAGCGTGATGCAGCGCGAGCGCGAGGAAGCGGTCGCGAAGCTGCGCGAGCATGCGAATCGCGACGGCCTAACCGGCATCGCGAACCGGCGCTTCTTCGAAGCGCGGCTCGGCGACGAGTTCGCGCGCTGGCAGCGCTACGGCGGCGACCTGTCGATGCTGCTGTTCGACCTCGACCACTTCAAGACGATCAACGACCGGTTCGGGCATGCGGCCGGCGATGCGGTATTGCGCGAGACGGCGCGCCGCGTCGCGTCGATCGTGCGCGCGCAGGATACGTTCGGCCGCTTCGGCGGCGAGGAATTCGCGCTGCTGCTGCCGTGCACGAATCTCGACGAGGCGATGCGGGTGGCCGACAAGGTGCGCGACGCGATCGGCAGCACGCCGGTCGACGCGGAAGGCGTCAGCGTGCCGGTGACGGCGAGCGTCGGCGGCGCGTGCGCGACGGTGGGCGCGACAGCGCCCGACGTGCTCGTCAACGAGGCCGACACCGCGCTCTATCGCGCGAAGCGGCTCGGACGCGACCGGTCGATCGCGTACACGTGAGCGCCGCGTGACCGTTACGTCGCCTTGCCGGCGCAGCGCGCCGTTCAGCTTTTCGCGATATCCACGAGCACGGCCGCCAGCACGGCCGGCTGCGACACGAACGGCGAATGGCTGCTGTCGAGCTGGTGCACGTGCGTCGGGTTGCCGGGCACGAACGCGTCGGCTTCGTCGATGAAGCGCTGCTGCAGCGCGGGCAGGATCACGCGATCCTCCAGGCACTTGATGTAGTGACGGTCGATCGCCCCCCAGCGCGCGGCGGTCGTCGGGATCGCGGTCGCGAACGGCGCGGCCGGCACGTCGCAGGTCATCAGGTTCGCCATCGCCTCGAAGTCGGCCTGCGCCGCGTCGTCGTACAGCGCGCGCTTCGCCAGCGCGCGATACGCGGCGTCGCCGCTGCGCGGATCGATCCGCAGCGCGCCGGCGACGCGCGGGCTCGCGAGCATCAGGGAGGCCAGCATTTCACCCTTGTTCTCGGGCGCGCGCACGTAGTCGAGGCCCGGCACGCCCGACGCGGGCATGAACGCGGCGAGATAGACGATCTTCGCGATCTTCTCTGGCGCGCGTTCCGCCGCGGCCGTGATCGCGAGGCCACCCATGCTGTGGCCGACGAGCACGACCTTGCCGTGGCCGAGCGCGTACGCGTCGTCGACGGCCTGCATCACCTGCGTTGCGTAATCGTCGAGCGTGGTATTCGCGACCGGCGACGGTTCGGCGCCGAAGGCGTCCTTGTCGAGCGGCCGTGCGAGATAGGACGCGGGGAAGCGGGCGTTGACGCCGTGTGCGGGCAGGTCGCGCGCGATCGACAGGTAGCCGCGCTCGGCCAGCGCGGCCGCGACGTGCGCATAGCACCACGCACCGTGCCACGCGCCGTGCACCAGCACGAAAACGGGATGGTCGGATGGCGCGGTGGCGGTTACGTTCGTCTCCATGGTGTCCGTCTTTTTCGAGAAAGATGTTCATCTTAGACGAAGCCGCCTCGTCGAAACCGCGCGCGGCGAAGTGGGCACGCGCGGGCCGCCCGCGCGGGTATTCGCACCGGTCGCCGCGACGAGGCCCTTTTGTCTCGTACAGGCCACATTTCGTTCCGATCTGATTTGAATTTGCACCGAAGCGCGCTAATTTGGCGCTTTGCTTCCGATGGCGCCCCATGAACGTCGACTACCTTTTCTACCGGCGGCCTGACAAACCTGGCCCCTATTCTCTCGACGATCTGGGCGAGATCGCGCCGCCGATCGGCCCGAGCGACGTGGTGCGCGCGGGCATCACCCGCGTGTTCGACCAGCTCGACTGGCACGAGTCGCCCGACGTCCCGGGCGCGTGGTTCGGCACCGGAGGCCCGTCGTTCCAGTTCACGGCGGAGCCCGACGGCTGCGTGACGAGCTTCATGGGCTCGCGGCTCGAACGCCGCTCGGTGCTGCAGCTGACCCGCGAAATGGGGCTCATCGCGCTCGATCTGCAGCGCGACATCGTCTACGGCTGACGCGCGACGCGACGCCGTTCCCCGCCGGGGCCGGCCGCGTTAGCTCCCGCCGGCCTTTGCGCGGCCCGCCGGGCGCGGCACGGGTCCGCCATCGAACTTCAAAGATTGCTATACTTTCGCCCAATTCCGGCTTCCGGCCGGTAATTTGTGCCTGTCTGCGTCGATCGTTCGCATATCTCGCACGCATTTGACGCCCTGACCAACCCAGCCGGGCATGGCTTCTTCAATCGCCCCGCGTGGGCGTCTCCGTGGAGCTCGTCTTGGCCGTTTCCAATCTCGTCGTGGACGAACAAGAAACCGACGCCGCTGCCGTCACATCGGGCAGTTCTTTCTATTTAGCGATGCGCATCCTGCCGGCGGTGCAGCGCGACGCGATGTTCCAGGTCTACGCGTTCTGCCGCGCGGTCGACGACATCGCCGACAGCGACCTGCCGCGCGCCGAGCGCAACGCGGGCCTCGATCGCTGGCGCGCGGACATCGACGCGTGCTTCGCCGGTCAGCCGCCGCGCCATCTGGTCGCGCTCGAACGCGAGATCCGCGCGTTCGACCTGAAGCGCGAGGATTTCCACGCGATGATCGACGGAATGGCGATGGACGCCGCCGAAGACATCTGCGCGCCGGACGAACCGACGCTCGACCTGTTTTGCGATCGCGTGGCGAGCGCGGCCGGCCGTCTGTCGGTGAGGATTTTCGGGATCCCGGAAGCGGAAGGCATCGCGCTGTCGCACCACCTCGGCCGCGCCCTGCAGCTGACGAACATCCTGCGCGACATCGACGACGACGCGGCCATCAACCGCTGCTACCTGCCGCGCGAGCTGCTCGCGCGCGAAGGCATCGCGATCACCGATCCGGCGACGATCGTGCGCGACCCGGCGCTGCCGCGCGTCTGCGCGACGCTCGTCGAGCGCGCGCTCGAGCATTTCCGCGCGGCGGACGCCGTGATGGATACCTGCACGCGTGCGCAGGTGAAGGCGCCGCGCATCATGTCGGGCGCGTATCGCTGCATTCTGGAGGCCGCGATCGCGCGCGGCTTCGCCGCTCCGCGCGCGCCGCTGCGCAAGCCGAAGGCGCGCATGCTGATGATCGCCGCGCGTTACGCGCTGTTCTGAGCCGATGCCCAGAACCGTCCACGTGATCGGTGCAGGACTCGCGTGCAGGTCGGTCGCGAGGCTCGACAGCGATACGTTGACGATCGTCGCGTCGAGTTGCGACAGCAGGCTGCCGAGCGTCGCGACCGCGCCGACTTTCCAGATCGACGGATCGAGCCGGGCGG
>NZ_VWWG01000215.1:0-9403 GCF_011753085.1 Burkholderia sp. Tr-862 | reverse complement strand
AGCGGAATCTCGTCGGCGAGCGGATGACCGACATACGTCGATGCGACGCCCGCCTTGTCGAGGATCGCCGGTTCGAACGGGAACAGGCACAGCATGTGATCGACGGACTTCGCGACCTTCTTGATCCTTGAACAGCGCCACGTCGGTCACGCCGAGCGCGCCGATGGTCTCGCCGTGATAGCTGTTCGCGACGCACACGAATTCGCGCTTGTCCGCGCGGCCGCGGTTGCGCCACGCGTGGAAGCTCATCTTCAGCGCGATCTCGACCGCCGACGCGCCGTCCGACGCGAAGAACGCATGGCCGAGCGTGCGCGCGGTGAGCACGTGCAGCCGCTCGGCGAGCTCGATCGCCGGCTCGTGCGTGCAGCCGGCGAGCATCGCGTGCTCGAGCGTGTCGAGCTGGTCCTTCAGCGCCGCGTTGATGTCCGGGTTCGCATGGCCGAACAGGTTCACCCACCACGAGCTGATCGCATCGAAGTAGCGGCGGCCGTCGCGGTCGTACAGCCACACGCCCGCGCCGCGCGCGACCGGAATGAGCGGCAGGCGCTCGTGGTGCTTCATCTGGGTGCAGGGATGCCAGACCGCGCGCAGGCTGCGCGCGACCCAGTCGTCAGTGGCTGGCGTACTCAAGGCGACTCCGGGGGGTAAAACGGCGGCGGGCATCGAACGGGATGCCGCGCGGCGACAGACGGAAAACGCGCTGAGATTAGCGTGTTCCGCCGCGCGTTGCACTACCGGTTACAAACGGCGCAAAGCCTTGCCGGGCGGGAGTTCGGCGCAGATCCGGGGTGCTCGGAACGGTACGCGCCAGATATCCCGAAATGCGCGCAGATGACGACGTTCGAGTGAGACCCCCCGACAGAAAAAAATCGTCTGGCGGACCGGCGCACGAGGACCAAAAATCGGGGCGGGAAGGAAAAAGGGGCGCGAGGTGCGACCCAGCGCATGCGGTGAGGGGCGAATAGGTGCGGAGTCGGACGCAGGGAATCGGGAGCGGCGACGGGAAAGGGCTTCACGGGGCTCGTGGGCGCGCGCCCTTCGGCGGCTCACATGATCCGGCGAACGGGCAGGCGAACGCCGCGGCGGGCCACGCAAGCGTTCAGTACGGGGAGAGAAGCGAGAAGGGGACGATGCCGAAAGCACCGGATCCCCGGCGTCGCGATATGCAAACACCGCTGCGGGCCGCGCGAGCGTTCAGTACAGGGAGAGGAGCGAGAAGGGGACGATGCCGAAAGCACCGAATCCCGGCCGTCGCGATTCGCGCGTCAGCGCGAAGCCAGCGCGTGCGTATCGGCGTCGCCGTTGTCGGCCGTCTGCGTCGCGCTGTTCCACACGACGCGATCGTTGACCGCATACAGCCGGCACGCGCCCGCACCCTGCTTCGTGCAGTTGTCGAGCGCGAGCGCCATCGGGTCGTCGCCGCCTTCGGCCCACGACCACGCGCCTTCGGCGGACACCGCGAACGCGCGGCTCGGATGCTGGCTCAGGAAGCGGCGATAGCCTTCGCGGCCGGCCGCGTCGAGGAACGGCACCGCCTCGACCGCATCGATCGACGCGTAGCCGGTCGCATTCGGTTCGTGCGGGTTCGCGACCGCATAGCGCACGGAGGTCGGCAGGTTCAGATCAGCGAGGAACGCATGCACGGCCGGCCACCACACGGGCACGCCGTCGCGGTCGACGATCAGCCGGTGCGCGTCGTCCTTGTAGCGGCCGAAATCGATGAATTGCGCCTGCGTGCCGTGCGACACATAGGCGTCGTGCATCTGCGCGACGAGCGCGGGCGTCCACACCGAATCGTTGTCGCCGTACAGCCACAGCGAGCGCACGGCCGTATGCGCGCCGTACTGGTCGAATGCTTCGACGAGATTGCGCTGCCAGCCGTCGCAGAGATCCTGGCGCAGCCCGCCGGAGAAGTTGACGATGCCGCGCACGCCGGGCGCCGCTTCGGTGCCGTACGCGACCGAAGCGAGGCCGCCATGCGACGTGCCGGCGACGACGATGCGCGACGCATCGACGTACGACTGACGCGACATGTAGCGGACCGTCGCGGCGACGTCGGCGGCCTGCGCGAGGCCGTTCTTGCCGACGTTGCAGCCTTCCTGCTGGTACGTGCCGCCCGACCCGGCGAAGCCTTGTCGGTTCGGCGCGATCACCGCATAGCCGCGGCGCACGAATTCACGGGCGAACGCGAGCGGCCGGCTGCGCGGCTGCAGATGGAGATCGCCGGTGTTCTTGCCGTGGTTGAAGACGACGAGCGGGAAGGGGCCGGGGCCGTCCGGCTTGAACAGCGTGGCCTCGAGCATCACGGTGCCCGACGCATCGGCCGGAATGCTGATGACTTGTTCGTTGAGGTTCGCGGCGACTTGCGGGAGGCGTGAATCGCCGTAATCGAAGCGCTCGGCATGGGCGAGTGAGCCGCCGGCCGCGGCCGCGCCGGCATTTGCGTTCGGCAGCGCACCGGCCTGAGCGGCCGACAGCGCACAGGCCGCCATCCATCCCACCAATACTTTGCTGAACGCCATTCGTAAGCCCTGCCATGCAACATGACCAATCCGAAGGGCCATCGTAGCCCGACAAATTCAGGTTGTGCAATGCGGGAATTACCCGGCGTCTGACATGGCAACTATTTGTCAGCGTTCACTTACTTCGCCGTCGACATAACGCCAGAAACCGTGCTCGTCGCGGGTGAAGCGACTGGTCTCGTGGATCCGGTACGCGCGCCCGCCGACCTTGTAGCGGGCCACGAATTCGACCTCCGCGTGCCGTTCGTCGAGCGGCGCATGGCGTTTGACCGCGAGGCCGAGCCAGCGCGGCGCGTCGGGCGCATTCGGGTCGGCATCGAGATCGGCCGGGCAGGTGCGCGCGTCCCAGGTCGCGCGCAGGTAGTCGGTCGCGCCGAGCACGTACGCGCTGTACCGCGAGCGCATCAACTCGAGCGCGGTGGGCGCGGCTTCGCCGCCGTCGATGAAGCGGCCGCAGCACGCCGCATAGCGCGGGGCCGGGGCTTTGCCGGCAGGAGTGGGGGACGCGCCGCCGCACGGGCACGCGTCAGGTCGGTTCAAAATCATGCAAATCGTGAATTAACGACGCCGGGTTGTCATGCCGGCTCACCAACTGAGCTCGACGCCGTCGTACTGGAAGAAGCGGCCGTTGGCCTGCGACACGTCCGCGCCGGCTTCGGCGATCACCCGACGCATGCCGGTCACGCTGGTTTCCGGATCGATCGCGGCCTGCGCGCCGCCCATGTCGGTGCGCACCCAGCCGGGATGGAGCGAGATGCACGCGGCGTGGCGCGTCTGCAGCGACGCGATGCGCAGCACGTCGTTCAGCGCGGCCTTGCTCGCGCGGTACAGCCAGCCGGTCGTGCCGGTCGCTTCCGCGATGCTGCCCATCCGGCTCGAGACGACGGCCAGCACGCCGCGCGCGTCCTCGACGAGCGGCAGCAGGATCGGCAGCAGCTGCATCGGCCCGCGCACGTTCGTATGCATCACCGCGTCGAAATCCTCGGCGCCGATCGTCTCGACGCCCTCGGTGCGGGGCCCGTACACGCCCGACACGAGCACGGCCGCGTCGAGCCGTTCGCCGTCGAGCTTCCAGCCGAGCGCCGCAATCTGTTCGGGTTCCGCGATGTCGAGCGCATAGGCCTGCGCGCCGAGTTCGCGCAGCGCGGCGAGCGATGCGTCGTCGCGTGCGGTCGCGATCACGTTCCAGCCGTCGCGGCGGTATTGCCTGACGAATTCGCGTCCGAGGCCGCGCGATGCGCCGACGATCAGTACGGTTTTCATGTTCGCCGCTCCTTTGCGTTGCACCGCCGTGGCGGCAGTGTCGGTGTCAGATCAGTTCGATACCCGTCGCGACCAGGCTCCCGTGCATCTTCAGCCGGAGGACGCGCGGCGCGTGCGCGCCGCGCCGGTGCCGGTTACTTCGCGTCGCCGCACGACGGCTTGAGCGTAGCGGCGACCGCCTGCGCGACGTCGTCGAGCCGTGCGGCGTCCGCCGCGACCATGTCGTTGTCGGGCGCGTGCTGGCCGCGCGCGGTGAGCGCCGCGACGCAGCGCTTGTAGGTTTCGTCGAGCGCGTCGAAGTTCGACACGGCCATCCCGAGGTTGCGCATCCGCCCGTCGTGCACGCCGTACACGAGCCCGTGCACGGTGAGCGACTGGCCGCGCGCCCACGCGTCGTTGACGATCGTCGTGCGGCACACGTTGACGACCTGCTCGATCGCGTTCAGCTCGATCAGGCGGCGGTAGCGCGCCTCGCCGACCGGCCATTCGTCGAGCAGCGCCGCGTGGCGTTCGCGCACGTCCTGCACGTGGTGCAGCCAGTTGTCGGCGAGGCCGACGCGGCGGTTGTGCAGCGCTGCGTTCACGCCCGAGCAGCCGTAGTGGCCGACGACCATGATGTGCTTCACGCGCAGGATGTCGACCGCGAACTGGATCACCGACAGGCAGTTCAGGTCGCTGTGCACGACGACGTTCGCGATGTTGCGATGCACAAAAACTTCGCCCGGCGGCAGGCCGATGATCTGGTTCGCGGGCACGCGCGAATCCGAGCAGCCGATCCACAGATATTCCGGCGCCTGCTGGTCGGCGAGACGCGAGAAGAAATCGGGATCGTCGGCCAGCTGGCGCTTGACCCAGGCGTCATTGTTGTCGAACAGGTGTGAAAGCGGATTGTCTTGGGTATTCATCGGGTGTGGATTCCGTTGGCGGAAAGCGGGTCGATAACGGGTTCGATTCGATTGGATTCGGTCGTGCGTCAGGCGGCGCGCTGCGCGTCGCCCGCTGCGTCGCGGGCGTCCGGCGTCGCGTCGAAGCGATCGGGGTAGCGCACGCTGAAACGCAGCGACGCGTCGTACGGGTAAAAATCGGGCAACTCGCCCTGCAGCAGCTTGTCCTTGCTGGCCTGCCACAGCGAGGCTTCGAAAAAGTCCGCGTGATGCTTCATGAAGACCGCCCGCACGCGCGGGTCGCCGAGCAGGAACGGTCCGTAGGTTTCCGGAAAGATGTCGTGCGGGCCCACGGTATACCACGGTTCGCCGGACAGTTCGTCTTCCTCGTTGCGCGGCGGCGGCACGCGCCGCACGTTGCAGTCGGTCAGGTACTCGATCTCGTCGTAGTCGTAGAACACGACGCGGCCGTGACGCGTGACGCCGAAATTCTTGTAGAGCATGTCGCCGGGGAAGATGTTGGCCTTCATCAACTCCTTCACCGCGTTGCCGTACTCCTTCACGCCGTGCTCGATGTCGGCGTCGGTGCCGTTCTGCAGGTACAGGTTGAGCGGCGTCATCCGGCGCTCGATGTACAGGTGCTTGATCACGAGGTTGCCGTCCTCGTATTCGAGCAGCGACGGCACCTCCTTCTCCAGCTCGCGCACGAGCGCATGGTCGAGCCGCGAGATCGGCAGCGCGACGCTCGAATACTCGAGCGTGTCGGCCATCCGTCCGAGACGGTCGTGGCGCTTCACGAGCTGGTACTTCTCCATGATCTGCTCGCGCGTCGTTTCCTTCGGCGGCGGGAAGTGATCCTTGATGATCTTGAACACGTACGGGAACGACGGCAGCGTGAACACGAGCATCACGAGGCCCTTGATCCCGGGCGCGACGATGAAGCGGTCGCTCGAATGCGACAGATGGTGCAGCAGGTCGCGGTAGAACAGGTTCTTGCCCTGCTTCTGCAGGCCGACCGACGTGTAGATCTCGGCCTTCGGCTTGCCCGGCATGATCGTGCAGAGAAAATCCACGTACGCGGACGGCACGCCCATGTCGACGAGGAAATACGAGTGCGAGAAGCTGAAGATGATCTGCAGCAGGTCGCGGCGCAGCAGCACGGTGTCGAGCGCGAGCAGGCCCGGGCGCACGTGGCGGATCGGCACCGCGAACGGCAGCACGCGATCGGCGTTGATGATGCGGCCGACGATGTACGCGCTCTTGTTGCGGAAGAACAGCGACGACAGCACGTGGATCTGGAAATTCGGCGCGGCGTCGAACTCGCCGAATTCGTCGGTGATGGCCTGCATCACGCAGCCGATGTCGCGCGCGAGATCCTCGAACGGCGGCTCGAGCTGGAAGTTCGTGACGATGCGCTCGAGCGTGGCCGCGAGCCCGTCGGTGCCGGGGTAGTACGCGCGATAGGTCGGCTTCGCGGCCGGCTCGTCGTTCTCGAGGTATTCGGTCGAGATCGCGGGCCGCACGAAGATGAAATCGTTGTTGAAATACGAGCGGTGCAGGATCTTGCAGCACACCGAATTGAAGAACGTTTCCGCGCACTCGGGCTGGCGGTGCGACGTGAGCAGGCCGATGTAGTGCAGCTTGATCTGCTGCCAGACCTCGTCGTCGATGTTCTCCGCGTCGTATTCGTCCTGCAGCACCTCGACGCATTCCTGCACGCGATCGTCGTACGACGTGATCCGCTCGCGCGCCAGCCGCTGCAGCCCGTGCCAGTCGGCGCGCTCGTATAGCGTCTTCGCGTCGACCGCGGCTTCCCGGAAGATCCGGTAGTGACGGTCGAAGTATTCGAGCATCGTCTGCGCGACGTCGAAACCGATCTGCGACGACAGCAGTTTGGGGAAGTGATTCATTGCGTGCAGGCTCGTTCGAGAGGGACTGTAAGCACTCGCCATTTTAGCGCCCAAGTCGGCATTTCAATGAGTTTCGGGGTCCGGCGCCAAGCGCCGTCAATGCGCGGGTTGTTCGCTGTTGCATACCGTTCGGTGCATCTTCGCGTAAAGATACGGGTACGGAACCGATTCTGACACGAACTTTTTTGCCCGGCCGACGCCCGCCGGGCACGCGTTTCACGTGACGGCGATAGAATCGACGCGATGCCCGCCGCGGCCTGCCGCCCGCGCGCTCATGCACTCGCATTCACCCCCGCATGCGTACCCGCATTTGCAGCTGCATTTGCAACGACAACGACGAGACCCCCGACCGATGAACGCACTGGAACACCAACTCGACTATCCCTTCGCCGACACGCTGCCCGCCGCGGGCGACACGTTCGAGGTCGCGCCCGGCGTGCGCTGGCTGCGCATGCCGCTGCCGTTTTCGCTCGATCACATCAATCTCTGGCTGCTGCGCGACGAGATCGACGGGCAGGCCGGCTGGACGATCGTCGACTGCGGGATCTCGTCGGATGCGATCCGTACGCACTGGGAGCAGATCTTCGATCGGCATCTCGACGGGCTGCCGGTGCTGCGCGTGCTCGTCACGCACTGCCATCCCGATCACTTCGGCCTCGCGAACTGGCTGTGCGAAGGCGGTGACCAAGGCCGCTGGAACGTGCGGCTGTGGATGACGCTCGGCGAATACATGTTCGGCTGCCTGATGGCGGCCGGCAACGGCTCGAACGCCGGCGGCGCGGCCGCGGCCGATCACTTCGCGCGCCACGGCCTGACCGATCCGGCCGCGCTCGACAAGCTGCGCAGCCGCCGCAGCTACTACTCGGATCTCGTGCCGGCCGTGCCGCCGCGCTACCGGCGCCTGCGCGAAGGCGACGCGGTGAAGATCGGCGCGCGCACGTGGCGCGTCGTCACCGGCTACGGCCATTCGCCTGAACATTGCGCGCTGCACAGCGAAGCGGACGGCGTGCTGATCTCCGGCGACATGGTGCTGCCGCGCATCTCGACCAACGTGTCCGTGTTCGATCTCGAACCGGAAGCGAACCCGCTCGCGCTGTACCTGGAATCGCTCGGCCGCTACGAGACGATGGCGCCCGACACGCTCGTGCTGCCGTCGCACGGCAAGCCGTTCCGCGGCGTGCGCACGCGTATCGCGCAACTGCGCGCGCACCACGACGCGCGGCTCGACGAAGTGCGCGTCGCGTGCGCGGAACAGCCGGCCAGCGCCGCCGACATCGTGCCGATCATGTTCCGCCGCCGCGAGCTCGACATCCACCAGATGACGTTCGCGCTCGGCGAAGCGCTCGCCCACCTGAACCTGCTGTGGCTCGCGGGCGAACTCGTGCGCGAGCAGGGCGACGACGGCGTGATTCGCTACGCGCGGGCCTGACCGCCCCGGCCGCTCGATCCGCGACGGAGCGTCGCCGTCGCTTTCGCTTCAAACGCCTTACGCCCGCGATCCATGCCACGCAAACCGGATCACGCGAGGGCCTGCGAAGCTCGACGCATGACCCGGCTGACCGGAAGCGGGGCGCATGGAAATGAATATCGATCCGCGCGCCGTCGACGACACCGTGCTCGCGCCCGGTTTGATCGACGATCCGAGCCGGTCGGCAAAGGGCAATCCGCCGCCCTGACCGACCCTGGCGTGCGCGAATCGAACCGGCTTTTCAGGCAGCGGCTCGCCGATTCCAATCCGGACGTCACGCGCAAAGGCGAGCGATCGTGATCGTCGATCACGCGACGGGTTCGTAACGCCAACCGTCGCGCTGCCATTGCATCGTGTGCGTCGGCTCGAGCGCCGCAAGAAACGCGGCGTCGTGCGACGCGACCACGATCGCGCCGGGGAAGCCGGCCAGCGCGGCTTCGATCGCGCGCACCGATTCGAGATCGAGGTGATTGGTCGGCTCGTCGAGCAGCAGCAACTGCGCGGGCGTGCCGCGCCACAACGCGCACGCGAGCGCGGCCTTCAACCGTTCGCCGCCGCTCAGGCGGTGCACCGGCTGCGTCGCGCGTGCGGCATCGAGCTGCAGCAGCGCGAGCCGGCTGCGCAGGTCGCCTTCGGCGAGCGGCGTATCGAGAAGTCCCAACTGCTCGACGATCGAGCGCTCGGGGTCGAGCAGCGCGAGCCGCTGGTCGAGATACGCGGCGCTCACATGCGTCGTGCATGCCCCGGAGCGTGGCGCGAGTTCGCCGGCGAGCATGCGCAGCAGCGTCGATTTTCCGCAGCCGTTCGGGCCCGTCAGCGCGATGCGCACCGGGCCGCTGGCCGACCACGTGATCGCGTCCGCGCGCCCGGCGGCATGCCACGGCAATTGCGCACGCTCGAGCGTGAACAGCTGGCGGCGTGCGCTGACCTCGGCGCCCGGCAACGACACGAGCACCGGCGCGTCGGCTTCGACGCGTGCGGCCGCCTCCTGCACGCGCTCGTCGAGCGTCGCCTTGAAGTCGTTCTGATGACGCCGGACCTGCCCCATGATGTTGCGCGCCGCGCCCTTGCGACGCTGACGTGCCATCGACGACAGGTTGGCCGTCTTCGCGTCGCGCAGCGAGCCGGCCGCGTGGCGCTGGATCGTGTCGTGTTCCTGTTCGAGCCGGCGCCTCTCGCGTCCGCGCTCCGCGTGCGCATGCTCGAGCGCGGCCTGCGCGGCATCCTGTGCCGCCTCGCGGCGCGCCCCGGCCGCGTGCTGTTGCTGGGCGGACGCATGGGCTATCGCGCGCACGCCGACCGGATGGCCGGCTGCGTCGACCAGCTGAAGGAGGCGTTCGCCGCCCTCGGCTGCGA
>NZ_VWWG01000214.1:0-9462 GCF_011753085.1 Burkholderia sp. Tr-862 | reverse complement strand
TTCGGAATGGCTGACTCATTTCATCCACTCCTGAATTTACACCCCGTATCGTGAGGGCTTGTTACCAAACGATAAACATCGATTCAGCCGGTTACGCAACCGCCCCGCCGACGCGGTTTTTTTACACGCGCCGTGTAACGCCCGCGTCCGGCCGCGCGCCGCCGTAGGCGGCCTCCAGATAACGCAGCAGCCGGTGCGGCGTCAGCGGCTTCGCGCAGTGCGCGTCGAAGCCGGCGTCCCGCGCACGCTCGCGATCGTTCTGCGACGCGAATGCGCTGCACGCGATGAGCAGCATGTCGCCGGTGCACGGGTCGCCGTGCAGCCGCGTCGCGGGCTTCAGGCCGTCGAGGCCCGGCATCGCGATGTCTCCAGCACGATTGCGAACGGCTGCCAGTCGCGCGCGAGATCGCAGACGGCGAACGGATCGTCCGCGACGCGGCATTCGAAACCGCGCGCCTGGAGCAGCAACCGCAGCGCATCGGCCGCGTCGCGATAGTCGTCGACGACCAGCATGCGGCGCGGCCAGCGCGGCACGCTATCGGGCGCGCGCCACAACAGCACGTCGTCGGCCGCCGGATCGTCACCGGGGATGGTTTGCATCGCGTTTCTCCCTAATCGGAGACGGCCGCGGCGCAAACTGCGCGCCCATGTCGCAGATATCGCCTGCATGCGGCATGCCGGTTGCTGCAGGTCGGCGATATCGTCGATAGGGGAGCCGTCGATGCGCGCACCGCCGATGTTCCGACCCGGCAAGGACTTCGATCCGCCTTTAGCCCGCTGGCGAACCCACCGTTACACCGGCGCGGCGCCAGCCTGCGCGGGAGGACCCGCATGACACGCCACGCGCCCGCGAAGCCCGCCGCGGCCGACGACGAAGCACCGGCCACGCTCGACGCGTGCCGCCGCTGCGGGCTATGGGAACACGCGACGCAGCCGGTTCCCGGCGCGGGGCCCACCAACGCGCGCATCATGCTGGTCGGCGAGCAGCCGGGCGATCAGGAAGACCGCACGGGCATCCCGTTCGTCGGCGCGGCGGGCCGCATGCTCGACCGCGCGCTGGAAGAAGCCGGCATCGAGCGCGCGAGCGTCTACGTGACCAACGCGGTCAAGCACTTCAAGTGGGAACTGCGCGGCAAGCGGCGGCTGCACAAGACGCCCGCGCAACGCGAGGTCGCCGCGTGCCATTACTGGCTCGAACGCGAGCTCGCCGCGCTGAGCCCGCGCGTGATCGTCGCACTGGGTGCAACGGCGCTGCGTGCCGTGCTGCAGGACAACGACGCGACGCTGGAGCGCACGCGCAAGCCGGTGCGCTCGCCCGACGGCTGTCTCGTCGTCGCGACCTATCACCCGTCCTACGTGCTGCGCACGCGCGGCGCCGATTCGCGCGAGCAGGCGTACCGGACGCTCGTCGACGCACTACGCACCGCGTCGCGCCTCGCGCGCGACAGCGGCAGCGGCAGCGGCAGCGGCGGCACGCACGGCGCGCGGGGAGACGCCGAATGAGCGACCTGCGCGGCGACGACGCGTCGCGCGACACAGGTGCCACCGCTGCCGCCGCGCCCGCCGTGCCCGCCGCGAAGCCGTGGTACAGGCGCCTCGGCCCAGGCCTGCTTGCGGGCGCGTCGGACGCCGCCCCGAGCAACGTCGCGGTCTATGCGCAGGCCGGCAGCCAGTTCGGCTTCCACATGCTGTGGATGCCCGTCGTCGCGCTGCCGATGATGGTGACCGTGCAGCTCGCGTCGGCGTTCATCGGACGCGCCAAACCTGAGCGTGACGATGTAGTTGCGTGCGCAACCGTTGAAGCGAAAATGAAAAGCGCGGAGTAAAAAAGCCGGCCAACCGGGCGCCGCGCGTGCGGCACGGCCCGGTTGCCGGCCCGGCGCGGTTACATCATCTTGCCGCGCGAACGTTCGGCACGCGCCGCATCCGCCGCCGATTCGACCTTCTTCACTTCCTCCGGCGGCGGCAGCACGGCCTTGAAGCCCATCGACTCGATCCACATCTCGCGCGCCCAGCCGCGGGTGTGATACAGGTGATGGTCCTCGTCGGCCTCGACCTCATCGTGCGCGGCCTTCAGCGCCTTCGCCGCGTCGCTGTCGCGCAACTGGTCGGCCGCATAGCCGATCAGCTCCCAGTTCAGGTGATCCTTGGTTTCCGCGAGCACCACGCATTCGGCCGCGACGACCTGCGCGACCGCCGGGTCGGCCTGCTTCTTCGCCTGCTCGATCACCTGCACCAGCGACTTGCCGGTCGCCGCCACCGCGGCACGCCCCGGCGACTGCGTGTCCGGATCGAGACCGAGCGTTTTGAATACCTTGCGCAGCACCTCCTGGTGATGCATCGTCTCGCGGTGGTACTTCTCCCATTCCTTGTGCAGGTCCGCGTCGGTCGCGCACTTGATCGCGGCCTCATAGATCTTCGCCCCGCCAAGCTCGGTCTCGTATGCCTGGCAGAGCAGTTCGAGGATGCCTTCGTGCTTCGATTGCCGTTGGGCCATGACTGCTTCTCCGAAAAAGCGGGCCGCCCACGCGGCCCTGGGGTTGAACCGGGCGCGCGTTACTGCGCGCCCACCTTGCGTTGGAGCGTCTCCGCCATGCTCAGGTGATGCTTGAGCGTCGGCAGCGTGGATTGAGCGAACGCGCGCAGCTGCGGGTCCTTGCCGTCGCGCGCCTCGCCTTCGAACAGCGCGACCGCCTTGCGGTGTGCGTCGGGGCCGGCCGCCGCGACATACGCGGTGTCGAAGTCGCGGCCGCTCTTGCCGCGCAGCGCCTCGACGTCCGGATCCGCGATCTGCTCGACCTGCGGCTTCATGCCCTTGCGCGCGGCGATCTCGGTGAGCTTCGCATTCGCCTTGCCGTGATCGGCCACCATGCGTTTCGCGAACGCGCGCACGTCCGGCGAGCGCGCCTGCTTCAACGCGAGCTGGCTCGCCTGCACCTCGGCCTTGCCGGCCATGGCGGCCTTGTCGATGAATTCCGCGTCGCCGCCCTGCGGCGCCTTCGCCATGCCGGCGTCGCCCATGGCGGTGCCCGACGACGGGTTGATCACGCCGCGCGGCACATGCGAATTCGATGCGGGCGGCTCGCTCGGCATCTGGGCGTGCGCGAGTCCCGACACGGCGAGCACGCCCGCGGCGAGCGCCGCGATCGTCCAGTTGGGTTGCTTCATGCGCTTTCTCCTTGCGTGGTGGGAGCCGTCAGCCGCCGACGATCGAGCCGCCGTTCGGATGCAATGTCTGCCCCGTCATGTAGCTCGCGCCTTCCGACGCGAGCAGCACGTAGCAGCCGATCAGCTCGTCGGGCTGCCCCGGCCGCTTCAGCGGCACGTTCGAGCCGAACTTCGCCACCTCCTCGGCGCTGAAGGTCGACGGGATCAGCGGCGTCCAGATCGGCCCCGGCGCGACGGCGTTCACGCGAATATCGCGCTCGGCCAGCTCGATCGACAGCGAGCGCGTGAACGCGACGATCGCGCCCTTGGTCGCCGAGTAATCGAGCAGCTTCGGGCTGCCGTGATAGGCAGTGACCGACGCGGTGTTGACGATGCGTCCGCCGTGCTTCATGTGCGGCAGCGCCGCCTGCGTGCAGAAGATCATCCCGTACACGTTGGTGCGGAACGTGCGCTCGAGCTGTTCTTCGCTCACGTCCTCGATGCCGGGTTGCGGATGCTGTTCGCCCGCGTTGTTGACGAGCACGTCGAGCCGCCCGAACTTTTCGACCGTGCGCGCCACGGCATCGCGCGCCTGGCGGCGCTCGCCGATGTCGCACGCGATTGCCTCGCAGCGCCGGCCGGCCTGTTCGATCAGGCGCTTCGTATGCGCGGCATCGTCCGATTCGTTCAGGTAGACGATCGCGACGTCCGCGCCCTCCTTCGCGAAACCGATCGCGACCGCGCGGCCGATCCCGCTGTCGCCGCCCGTCACGAGCGCGACCTTGCCGGCCAGTTTGCCGCTGCCGACGTAATCGGCCGCCTCGTCACGCGGCTTCGGATGCATGTCCCGCTCGCGGCCCGGCTGCTGCGTCTGCTTCTGGGGCGGCGGGGTCTTTGCCGTGGTCATGAGTTCCTCCTTGAACGGGTGCCGGCGACACGTCGCAAACGGCGTGCCGCGCACGGCGCACCGGCCCGCGCAGGCTTACACGGCCCGAGCCGCGCACCGCATTGCAAGCGTGTGCAGAAACGGCGCGCTCAACGCGGGCTGCCCTGCGTGGTGCCGTCCGGCCGGCGCACGGGATCGAAGTCGCGCCACTGGCCGTCCTGCCAGTCGCCTTCGACGCGCTCGATCGATTGCGCGCCGGTCGCACGCAGCACGTCTTCCGCGGCGGCCGCCGTCGTCGCCGTCACGCGCGCGGCCAGGATCACGCCCGTTTCGGTATGCGCGAGGGTGCCCTTGCCTTCGGCCTGCTGGCCGCGCATCCGGCCGAGCGCGCCGCCGAATGCGCCGAGATACGCGCCGGCGAGTGCGCCGGCGGCCGGCACGAACCAGTAGCGCACGCCGACCGCATAGACGATCATCCCGACGACCGCGCCGATCAGCAGCCCGCGCAGTGCGCCGACCATCGCGCCGCGTCCGCCCGGCTTCGCGGCCGTATCGGCATACACGTCGCCGCCGATCGGAAAGCGCGCGTGCTGGCCGCCCGGGTTCAGGAAGAAGATCGACACGTCGTCCGGGCCGAACGCGCGCTCGTAAAGGTGGCGCGCCCCACCTTCCGCTTCATCGAAGGTCGTGAAGCGGCCTGCGACGATCATCGCCATGCTCATGCTCCTCCTCGTCACGGTGACGGTGATGATGAAGCGCCGTGCACGCGACGGCGCGCACGGCGCGACGCGGCAGCGCTCACATCAGCCGCCCGAGTTCCTTCGATACCGATGCGGGCGTGCCGTATTCGCGATCGGGGATCTTCCGCAGCATGTCGAGCACACCCGGATCCGCATGCGAGCGTTCCGCGCACTCGACGATGTCCGCCTTGCTGGCCGGATAGTCCATCCCCTTCAGCGCCTTCTGCACGTCGACGGGGCTGGGAGCCTTGCCGTGCCCTGTCTGGTGGCCGCCCTTGTCGTGGTCCTGCTGCACCCGCTCGCCTTCGTTCGCGCGCGAGTGGCTGTATTCGTGGCCCGTATGTTGTCGGGATGACATGGAAACCTCCTTCGAATGAAATAGCGGAAAGGCACGCAATTACGTCGGTGCGCGGCGCGCGCGCGCGAATGCGGCAACCGCCAGCGCCGCCGCGCCCAGCGCGATCGCACCGGCGACCTTCGGCCGCTGCACCACCGCGTTGTACGCGCAACCGCGCAGCACGTGCCCCTCCATCCCTTCGCGCTCGTGCAACGCGTGGCGCGATTCGTACAGCGCGTTGTCGTCGCGCGGCCGCGCGGGACGCACCGTGCGCTGGCCGCGCGAGAACAGCGTGGCCGCGACGCGATCGAACAGCCGCGGCGCGTGGTACGCGCTGGCCGACGCGAACTTCGCGGCGCCGCCGACGAACAGCGTGCGGCGCGGATGCGCGGCCGCGAACAGGATCGCGTCGGCGACGAGGTCCGGGTCGTAGATCGGCGGCGCCAGCTTCGCCTCGACGTTCATGTAGTTCTTCGCGTGCATCACGAACATCGTGTCGATCGCGGCCGGCTTGATCAGCGTGACGGACACCGGCAGGTGATCCGACTCCAGCTCGAGCCGCAGCGAATCGGTGAAGCCCTTCACCGCGTGCTTCGATGCGGCGTACGCGCTTTGCAGCGGCACCGGTGCGTCGGACGCCTCGCTGCCCATGTTGATGATCGCGCCGCCGTGGAAATCGCTCTTGCGCCGGAAATGGTCCGATGCGACGAGCGAGCCATGCACGACGCCCCAGTAGTTGGTGTCGAACAGCCGGCGCTGATCCTCGAGCGGCACCGCGGCCGCCGTGCCGAAGATCGACACGCCCGCGTTGTTGACCCACGTGTCGAAGCCGCCATAGGTATCGGCCGCCTTCGCGGCCGCGCGCTGCAGATCCTCGACATTGCCGACGTCGCCGGCAACCGGCACCGCGAGGCCGCCATGCTGGCGAATTTCGTCGCACAGCGTGTTCAGCGCGTCCTCGTTGCGCGCGAACAGCACCAGCTTCGCGCCGCGCCGTGCCGCCTTGCGCGCGGTGACGAGGCCGATGCCGCTCGTGGCGCCCGTGATCACGATCGTCTGCTCGCCGACCGGTTTGAGCATGCACTTCATCAGGGGACTCCTTTCACGGGACGCGATTATTTCGGGCGGATGGTCAACTGGTCGCGCACGTCCTGCACGCCTTCGATCTGCCTGACAACACTCACCGCCTGCGTGCGCTGCTGTTCGTCCGGCACGCTGCCGGTGAGCATCACGACGCCGCGACGCGTCTTCACGTGAATGTCGCCGGCCGACAGGCCGCTCGTGCCGACCAGCTCGGCCTTGGCCTTGGTCGTGATGGTCGCGTCGCGGATCTTCGCGCCTGTGCTCGTATGCGTCGACGACGACATGGATGATGATGACGCGCCGTCGTCGCCGGCGGCGAACACGTTCGGCGCGACGGCCGTGCAGACGGCAGCCGCGGCGATCGCGACCGCCATGCCGAGGCGCGTCGCGGGATGACGGCGGACGCGCGGTGCGCGGGCTTGCAGCGGGAATACCTTCATCGTGACCTCCTTTCGTGGGGGCCGGCATGGCCGGCGGGTAGCCGCATGGCGCAAATCGCGTGCCGCGCGCAGTACGCCGCATGGGCGCGCGGCACGCCGATCGGACGCCCTTTCATCCAACGCGTTGTAATTTTTTCGGCGCACCGGCGGGCGGCTTCGCGCGCAAAACCCCGGGCATGCCGATTGCCGAATCGGGACGCAACGGGGCCCGTCGGCGCGGGCCTCGACCACCGGAGCAACACCATGCAGAGAATTGCGTTGATCAGTGAACATGCGTCGCCGCTGGGAGTGATCGGCGGCGTGGATGCGGGCGGGCAGAACGTCTATGTCGCGAACGTCGCGAAGCAGCTGGCCGAGCGCGGCCTCGACGTCGACGTCTACACGCGTTGCGACCATCCGCACCTGCCCGAAGTCGTGGAGATCGGCTCGCGCATGCGCGTGATCCACGTGCCGGCCGGCCCGCCCGTCGACGTGCCGAAGGAGCGGCTGCTGCCGTACATGGGCGCGTTCGCGGACCACATGATCGCGCGCATGCGGCGCGAACCCGATCCGGTCGACGTGATGCACGCGAACTTCTTCATGTCGGGCGAGGCCGCGCTGCACGTGAAGAAGCGTCTCGGCATTCCGCTCGTCACGACGTTCCATGCGCTCGGCCGCGTGCGGCGGCTGCATCAGGGCGCGGCCGACGGCTTTCCCGATGAACGCTTCGCGATCGAGGACACGCTCGCGCGCTGCTCCGACCGGTTGATCGCCGAATCCCCGCAGGACGCGCTGGACCTGACCACGCACTACCACGCGGAAGCCGCGCGCATCGAGATCGTGCCGTGCGGGTTCGACGTGCGCGAATTCCGGCCGGTGCCGCGTGCCGACGCGCGTGCGCGGCTCGGCTGGCCGCAGAATGCGTTCGCCGTGCTGCAGCTCGGGCGGCTCGTGCCGCGCAAGGGGATCGATACCGTGATCGACGCACTGGCGCGGATGCCGCGCGACCCGCAGCGGCCGACGCGGCTCTACATCGTCGGCGGCAGCCAGGCAACGCCCGATCCGGCACGCGATCCGGAACTCGCGCGGCTCGCCGCGCTCGCGCACGACACCGGCATCGCCGAACGCGTGATCTTCGTCGGCCGGCGCGAGCGCGAGGTGCTGCACCTGTACTACAGCGCGGCCGACGTGTTCGTGACGACGCCGTGGTACGAGCCGTTCGGCATCACGCCGGTCGAGGCAATGGCATGCGCGACGCCGGTGATCGG
Organism: Burkholderia sp. Tr-862; assembly: GCF_011753085.1. Classification (NCBI taxonomy): domain Bacteria; kingdom Pseudomonadati; phylum Pseudomonadota; class Betaproteobacteria; order Burkholderiales; family Burkholderiaceae; genus Burkholderia; species Burkholderia sp. Tr-862. The sequence goes on along the minus strand of NZ_VWWG01000214.1, from coordinate 1,582 downwards.
CAGCGACGTCGGCGGCATCCGCACCACGGTGGACGACGGCGTCACCGGCTACCTGGTGCCGCCACGCGATCCGGCCGCGCTCGCCCAGCGGCTCATGCAGCTGCGTGCGCGGCCCGACCTGTGCGACGCGCTCGGCCGCGCTGGCTATCTACGCGCGCACCGCTTTTATACGTGGCGCGGCGTGACCGACCGCCTCGTCGACATCTATTGCGACGTCGCGCATCCGCAGCGCGCCGGCACGGCGGCCAGCGGCCGGCACACGCCCGTCGCCGCCGCGCCGGGCGGCCTCGCGCACCGCAAGGAGAATGCATGATGAAGGGCTACGATCGCAAACGCGTCCTCGTCACCGGGGGCGCCGGCTTTCTCGGCTCGCATCTGTGCGAACGCCTCGTGACGGCCGGGCACGACGTGCTGTGCGTCGACAATTTCTACACGGGGACGAAGGACAACATTGCTCACCTGCTCGACACGCCGAACTTCGAGCTGATGCGGCACGACGTGACGTTTCCGCTGTACGTCGAGGTCGACGAGATCTACAACCTGGCTTGCCCCGCGTCGCCGGTGCATTACCAGCGCGACCCGGTGCAGACAACCAAGACCAGCGTGCACGGCGCGATCAATCTGCTTGGCCTGGCGAAGCGCGTGAAGGCGCGCATCCTGCAGGCGTCGACGAGCGAGGTGTACGGCGACCCCGACGTGCACCCGCAGGACGAGCACTACTGCGGCCGCGTGAACCCGATCGGCCTGCGCGCGTGCTACGACGAAGGCAAGCGCTGCGCGGAAACGCTGTTCATGGACTATCACCGGCAGTACGGCGTCGACGTGCGGATCGCGCGCATCTTCAATACGTACGGGCCGCGCATGCATCCGGCCGACGGGCGCGTCGTGTCGAACTTCATCACGCAGGCGCTGGCCGGCGAGCCGCTGACCGTCTACGGCGACGGCCGGCAGACGCGCTCGTTCTGCTATGTCGACGACATGGTCGACGCGCTGATCCGGCTGATGGACGAACCCGGCGACGCGTGCGAGCCGGTGAACCTCGGCAGCGACGACGAGATCGCGATGATCGATATCGCGCGCGAGGTCGTGAGGATCGTCGGCGCGACGGTCGCGATCGAGTTCCGCCCGCTGCCGTCCGACGATCCGCGCCAGCGGCGGCCCGATCTCGACGTCGCGCACCGGCGCCTCGGCTGGCGCGCCACGACGCCGCTCGCGACCGGGCTCGCGCATACCGCGCGGTATTTCATCCATCGGCAGGAGGTGCATCATGAGCCGGGCGACCTCGTGCGCAGCACGCGGATCGCGTCGCACATGCTCGCGCAGATCAGCGCGCGAAACCGGCCGGCGGCGGCGACATGAGGAGGAATGCGATGACTTGACCCGGCGTCACGGCGCATGCTGCCGCGACGGCCGATGCGCGTCACGCGTCAGCTGTCGCGCGGCGTCGCATGCGCGATCTTGTGCGCCAGCTCGCGCACGTCGACCGGCTTGCACAGAAAGGCGTCGAAACCCGCTTCGAGCGCGCGCCGCTCGTCGGCGGGGCCCGCGTGCGCCGTCACGGCCAGCACGCGCAGGTCGCGCG
>NZ_VWWG01000213.1:0-9279 GCF_011753085.1 Burkholderia sp. Tr-862 | reverse complement strand
GTGTCGCCGCGCGACACCGGGCCCGCGAGTGCGTTCGCGAGGCCCTTGTCGCGTGCGGTCTCGATCGTGCCGGCGAGCATCGGCAGCAGCGCGCGCAGCGCGGCGGCCTCGTCGAAGCCCAGGCCGCGCCATAGCTCGATCGCTTCCGACAGCCCGCACAGCGCGAAGCTCGCCGCGTAATGCGCGGCCGCGTGATAGAGCATCCGGCCGCCGGCCGGAATCGACAGCGGATGGCAGCCGAGTGCGGCAGCAAGCCGCAGCAGCGTCGCGTGCAGCGCGCCGTCGGCTTCAAGCGTGACCGAGCAGCCGTCGATACGGGCGAGATCGGCGTCCGTGCCGCCGAACAGGTACAGCGGATGGAAACCGCCGGTGGCCGCGCCTTGCCGTCTTGCCGGAACGAGCAACTCGACTGCCGACGCGCCGCTGCAGTGGACGAGCGCCTGGGCCGCCGCGCGCCCCGCGTCGAACCGCAGCGCTGCGGCGGTCGACGCGAGATGGTCGTCGGGCACGGTCAGGAAGATCAGGTCGGCGGCGTCGACCACCTGCTGCGGCGTGTCGACTGCCCGGCAGCCGTCGATGCGCGCGGCGAGTGCCGTGGCCGATTCCGCCGTGCGGCTCGCGATCGCGACGACTGGAAAGCCGGCCGCCGCGAAACGCCGGGCGACGCAGCGCGCAAGGCGACCGGCGCCGATGAAGCCAAGGCGGGGAGTGTCGGGGAGGGACATGGCGGGCCACGAAGCGAAAACGGAGCAGCCGCCAGTATCGCAGGAATGACCGGGCGGGCGCAGATGGGTGGCGCCGGGCCGGACGATCTGGACGGCGATGTTCGATGCGGCAATCGGTCAATGCACGCCTCAGTTTCGCCGCTCGATGACGACCGTCGCATTCGGCCCCAAATCGCCCCAGGCCCGCGTTGCTCTTGAATTGTCGGCGTCTTGTCTCGAATTTGTAATCGTTCATTACGGAAGCGCGCCGGCCGCGCTTACCGGATCCGGTAAGACTGACCGGCTAGCGTGTCGCGATTTCACTGGTCGGACGGAATCGCGCGACCCGCAAGGCGAGTCGCGGGTTCGCGCAGCCCGGCCGCACGCTGGCTGCGCCCGCGTTGAATTGCAATTTGCAACAAATGCGCAATACACGTGGGGCGGGTTTTCGCTACATTGCTTGCATGCGACGTGCATGCCCGCCGTTGCCGACAGGGGCGCACAAATTACCGCTCCAGCAGGAGAATCGAAGTGAAAAAACTCATTCCGTTCATCGCCGCCGCCGCGCTGGGCCTGGGTGCCGCAAGCGCCGCGCAGGCCCACGTGTCGATCGGGGTCGGCATTGGTGTCCCGGTCGCACCTGCGTATCCCGTGTATGCAGCGCCGCCGCCTGTGTATTACGCGCCCCCGCCCCCGCCAGTGTATTACGCACCGGCGCCGGCGTACTATGCACCGCCCCCCGTGGTTGTCGGTGGCTACTACGGTCGTCCGTACTGGCGTCACGGTTACGGTGGCTGGGGTCACCACGGCTGGCGTCGTTGATGCAATAGTCCGCGTGGCCGCCTGAGCGCACGCGGCAAAACGGCGCAACGTCCCTCGCGGGGCGTTGCGCCGTTTTTCATTTCGGCGCGGCTAGGCGCGCGGCGGTCACACCGCGTGGACGATCAGGTCGCGATAGCCGCCGACGATCACGCTGTACGAGAAATACGCGAACAGCAGTGCGGACGCGACATGGCACGCGCGCATCAGCCCCGCGCCCGCGCGCTTGCGGCCCTGGCTCGCGAGCGTGCACATGAAGAGCGTCCACGCGAGGCCGCCGAGGAAAAAGCCGGACAGGAACACCGACGCCGTCGCCGGCGTGGTCGCGCCGGCTTTCGCGATCAGCGCGCCGCCGACCGCCGCGAACCACAGGATCGCGCTCGGCGACGACATCGCGAGCAGCATCCCGCGCACGAAGCTGCGCCGCGCGCTGGCCCGCGGCTGCGGCGTGTCGTTGGCATCGCCTTCGTCGGCGCCGCCGCCCGGCGCGAGCGCTTCACGCGCCATCTTCCACGTGAGGAACAGCAGCACCGCACCGCCGCCGATCCAGACGATCCAGCGCACGGCCTCGAACTGCAGCAGCACGGCCATCCCCGCGAGCGCGAGCGCCGCGTAGACGAGATCGCCGACGCACGAGCCGACGCCGAGCCAGAAGCCCGGCCGGAAGCCGTGCGACAGCGTCAGCGACAGCATCGCGACGTTGACGAGGCCGATGTCGAGACACAGCGACAGCGACAGGAAGAATCCGTCGGACATCATCGAGGCGGGGGGGAAGCTCATCGTCGTTCTTGCCGGATACGTTCAACGCACGGACTTACAGTCCGATCTCCTGCCAGAGGCGATCGACGCGCGCCTTCACGGCCGCGTCCATCTCGATCGGGCGGCCCCATTCGCGGTTCGTCTCGCCGGGCCACTTGTTGGTCGCGTCGAGCCCCATCTTCGAGCCGAGGCCCGCGACGGGCGACGCGAAATCGAGATAGTCGATCGGTGTGCTGTCGACCATCACGGTGTCGCGCACGGGGTCGACGCGCGTCGTGATCGCCCAGATCACCTCGTTCCAGTCGCGGATGTTCACGTCCTCATCGACGACCACGATGAACTTCGTATACATGAACTGCCGCAGGAAGCTCCACACGCCGAACATCACGCGCTTCGCATGGCCCGCGTAGCTCTTCTTCATCTGGACGATGGCCATCCGGTAGCTGCAGCCTTCCGGCGGCAGGTAGAAGTCGGTGATCTCGGTGAACTGCTTCTGCAGCAGCGGCACGAACACCTCGTTGAGCGCGACGCCGAGCACGGCCGGCTCGTCGGGCGGCTTGCCCGTGTAGGTCGAGTGATAGATCGCGTCGCGGCGCATCGTGATGCGCTCGACGGTGAACACCGGAAACCACTCCTGCTCGTTGTAGTAGCCGGTGTGGTCGCCGTACGGGCCTTCGAGCGCGTGCTCGTACGCGGCGGACGCGTTGCCGGCCGGACGCGACGGTGCGCCGGCCGGAGCAGGGGCGGGCGTGCCTTCCTGCGGGTGAATGAAGCCTTCGAGGACGATCTCCGCGCGGGCGGGCACCTGCAGCGTGTCGACGCCGGGCGTCAGGCACTTCGCGAGTTCGGTGCGGCTGCCGCGCAGCAGGCCGGCGAACTGGTACTCGGACAGCGAATCGGGCACGGGCGTCACCGCGCCGAGCGTCGTGGCCGGATCCGCGCCCAGCACGACCGCGACCGGATACGGCTTGCCCGGGTTCTGCAGCGCGAATTCGCGGAAGTCCAGCGCGCCGCCGCGATGCGCGAGCCAGCGCATGATCAGCTTGTTGCGACCGATCAGCTGCTGGCGGTAGATGCCGAGGTTCTGGCGCGGCTTGTTCGGCCCGCGCGTGACCGTCAGGCCCCACGTGACGAGCGGCCCCGCGTCGCCGGGCCAGCAGGTCTGGATCGGCAGCTTGTGCAGATCGACGTCGGCGCCTTCCCAGACGATCTCCTGGCACGGTGGCGACGACACCGATTTCGGCGCCATGTCCCATACGGCCTTCGCGAGCGACAGCAGCTTGCCGGCGTCCTTCAGGCTCTTCGGCGGATCCGGCTCCTTCAGCGCGGACAGCAGCCGCCCGACGTCGCGCAGCGAGCCGAGCGCGGCGTCGTCGCCCGCATCGACGCCCATCCCGAGCGCGACGCGGCGCGGCGTGCCGAACAGGTTGCCGAGCACCGGAAACGCATTGCCGGGCGGTGCGTTGAACAGCAGCGCCGGGCCGCCGGCGCGCAGCACGCGATCGCACAGCTCGGTCATTTCGAGCACGGGCGACACGGGTTGCGTGACGCGCCGCAGTTCGCCGAGCGCCTCGAGGCGCTGGATGAAATCGCGTAAGTCTTTGTATTTCATGAAGAAGGTCCGGGCCGCCCGCAAAGCGGGCAGCGGTGGGCGGGCGCAGCGGCCGGCTGCGGCCCCGAATCGATCGCCGATTTTACCCGGGCCGCCGCGCGCACGCCCGGCGGTGAAAAAAGTCGACCGCGCGCGGAGCCCCTACGGCAGGGGGCTCGCGATCTGAAGGGCGATTCAAAATTACTTTTTGTTATGATTTTGAGATTTCATAGTGTTGACGATCTATAAAACCCTGCTAGAATCCGCTCACATTGGCTGCAGGGTAAAAGGCTTCGAGCCGCCAATCACCGATCTTTGACGCAGCGCGTCACCGTCCGCCGATACCTGCACGGCGTATTCGACGGCCTTAGTAGTAGTCCCAGCCAGCGCTACCACACGCTGGTTTTTTGCGTGGGTGCCACCGCGTATGCCCGCCTCGCCCAATGTGCGAAGGTGCCGGCCCTCTTACACCGTGGCCTCGAACGGTACTTATACCGTTTCCCCGATGCTTGCGCGTCCCAACCAAGGCGGGCGGCATCGTGATTCCGCGGCACGTATTCTGTCTCGCCATCGAGCTGAGCGAGCCGCACGAGTCATGTTCATGGGAGATGATCTGAATGAACGCTTGGTTATCGTGGCGTCCCAATGAGCAGCATGCGCAGTTCGTGCGCGACATGCTGCGTCGCGGGACGCGTGTCAGTCACCATTTATTCAGCGTTGTCGGCTGTCTCGCTGTCGCGATCGCACTGGCCCTGTGGCTGCTGCCGACCGTGCGCGGGAACATCGCCGCGAAGCTGATGCCGGTCGTATCCGCGGCCGTGCAGGCCGGTCCGGCCCGTCTGCTGACCGGTCATCCGCTGCCGAACTTCGCGCCTGCCGGCGCGCAGCCGCAGCAGGCGCAGCAGGAAGACGCCCCCGAAACGGATGCGCTCGCCGTCGGTCTCGACGTTGCACCGGAAGCCGCCGCGCAGAACGATGCGTCCGATCCGGCCCGCAACGGCCCGTCGCCCGTCGCGCTCGCGAAACTGATCCCGACCCAGCGGGTTCCGGCCGATGCGCGCGACGATCGTGCGCTCGCGTCGAACCGTGAACAGGCGCTCGTCGCCACCTACCTGTCGCGCCGTTACCGGGTCGCGCAGGAGCCGCTCGGCCAGCTCGTCAAGGCTGCGTTCCAGACCGGTCGCGACGTCGGCCTCGATCCGCTGCTGCTGCTGTCCGTGATGGCGATCGAATCGGGCTTCAACCCGTACGCGGAAAGCGGCGTCGGCGCGCAGGGCCTGATGCAGGTCATGTCGAAGGTCCATTCCGACAAGTTCGAATATTTCGGCGGTACCGATACCGCGCTGCAACCGCTCGCGAACCTGCAGGTCGGCGCGCTGGTGCTGAAGGACTGCATCGCCCGCGGCGGCTCGCTCGCGAACGGCCTGCGCATGTACAACGGGTCGACCAACCCGGACGACACCGCCTACGGCTCGAAGGTCATGGCCGAGCGCGCCCGCCTGCGCGACGTCTCGCATGGCCGCAGCGTGCCGTTCAATACGCCGGCCCAGCCGTCGAAGCCGATCGTGACCGCGGCCGCGACGGCAGCGGCAGGCGGCGGCGCGAAGCGCGTGCACGCGACGCTCGACGCCGCGCAGCCGATCGCCGCGAAGGCTGCCGCCGTGCCGAAGGGCGCGCCGCAGCAGAATGACGCGAGCGTCGACACCGCGAAGTCGCACGGCGACCACTCGGAACTCGGCGCGTAACGCCACGCGGTTCCAGCCGGACCCAAGCAAAAAGGCACCCGATCCGGGTGCCTTTTTCTTTTTGTGCGACCGCAAGGGCACCGCGCGCCGGCCGGGATGGCCGGTCGGACGTCAGTGCTGGCCGAACAGCGCCGCCAGCCGCTCGACGGCCTCTTCGAGGCGCGTGTACGCGGTCGCATAGGACAGCCGGATATAGTCGCGGGGCGCATGGACGCCGAAGTCCATGCCCGGCACCAGCACGACCCCCGCGTCGTGGAGCATCGCCTGCGTGAGTGCCGCGCTGTCGCCGGCCGCTGGATGGGCGACGCCGCCACAGTGCGCGTACACGTAGAACGCGCCGTCCGGCATCACGGGTACCGTGAAGCCGAGCCGTTCGAGGGCCGGCGCGATGAAGTCGCGGCGACGCTTGAACTCGAGGCGGCGCGCTTCGTAGATGTCGAGCGCCGCCGGTTCGAAGCACGCGAGCGCCGCGTGCTGCGCGAGCGCGGACGGGCAGATGAACAGGTTCTGCGACAGCTTTTCGAAGGTGCCGACGAGCGACGGCGGCACGACCAGCCAGCCGAGTCGCCAGCCGGTCATGCTGAAGTATTTCGAGAAGCTGTTCACGGTGACGACATCGTCGCCGAACGACAGCGCCGACACGGGCGCCGCGTCGTAGCTGAGCCCCTGGTAGATCTCGTCGACGATCGTGAAGCCGCCGCGAGCGCGCACGGCTTCGACGATCCGCTTCAGCTCGTCCGGCTCGAGCGACGTGCCGGTCGGGTTCGACGGCGACGCGAGCAGCACGCCGCGCGTGCGGCTGCCCCAGCGCGTGCGGACGTCGTCCGCGGTGAGCTGGAAGCGGGCTTCCGGGCCGCTCGGCACGAGCACCGGGCGGCCTTCGGCCGCCGCGACGAAGTGCCGGTTGCACGGATACGACGGGTCGGGCATCAACACCTCGTCGTCGCGGCCGACGAGCGCGAGGCAGGCGAGCAGCAGCGCGGCCGACGCGCCGGCCGTCACGACGATCCGCTCGGGGCTGATCGTGAGGCCGTACGCGCGTGCATAGTGCGCGGCGATCGCTTCGCGCAGCGGCGCGATGCCGAGTGCGCTCGTGTACTGCGTGACGCCGCGGCGCAACGCGGCCGCGGCCGCCTCGACGACGGGCTCCGGCGCGGTGAAATCCGGTTCGCCGATGCCCATGTGGATAACATCGCGCCCGGTGGACTCGAGCCGCTGTGCCTCCTTCATCAGTTCCATCACGTAGAAGGGCTGGATCGCGTCGACGCGTGCGGCGAGCGTGACGAGCGAATCGGCGGTGGTATTCATCGGTCGGACGGGGCGAGGAAGGGGGGGGAGAATGAAAAACGGGCGCTTGCGCGCCCGTGTACAAACGGAATCAGCCGTTGCGGCGCGCCTGCGTTTCGGCGGGGCGCAGCTTCGCGGCGAGCTTGTCGAGCACGCCGTTGACGTACTTGTAGCCGTCCGAGCCGCCGAACGTCTTCGCGAGTTCGACCGCTTCGTTGATGATCACGCGGTACGGTGTTTCGACATGATGCGTGAGCTCGAACGTCGCGATCAGCAGCACGGCGCGTTCGACCGGCGACAGCTGGTCGACCGGACGGTCGAGCGACGGCGTGAGGGCTTCGATGAGCGTCGCATGCTCGCGAATCACGCCGTGCAGGATGGCGTCGAGCAGCTCCTTGTCGGCCTTGTCGTAACCGAGCGCGCCACGCAGTTGCGCGTCGATCTCGCCGGGGGCCGCGTTCGACAGCAGCCACTGATACAGGCCCTGCGTCGCCAGCTCGCGCGATTGTCGGCGGGCGCTCTTCTTCATGCGCGCTCCTCTTCGTCTTCTTCGTCTTCTTCTTCGTCCTCGTCGTCGCCGAGCTGGTCGAGCGCCATCGTCAGGTTCGCCATCTCGACTGCGACGCGTGCGGCGTCACGACCCTTTTCGGTCATGCGCGCGACGGCCTGCTCGTCGTTTTCGGTCGTCAGGACCGCGTTCGCGATCGGCAGGTTGAAGTCGAGGCCGATGCGGGTGATGCCCGCGCCGCTTTCATTCGACACGAGTTCGAAGTGGTACGTCTCGCCGCGGATCACCGCGCCGAGCGCGATCAGTGCGTCGAACTGGCCGCTTTCCGCGAGCTTCTGCAGCGCGAGCGGGATTTCCAGCGCGCCGGGCACCGACACGAGCAGCACGTCTTCACCGGAGACGCCGAGGCGCTCGAGTTCTTCGACGCATGCATCGGCCAGGCCGTTGCAGACGGGTTCGTTGAAGCGGGATTGCACGATGCCGATACGCAGGCCGTCGCCTTCGAGATTCGGTTGGTATTGTCCGATTTCCATGATCTGTCCGTGGTGTGGATGAACGGTTATAGGGCGAAAGCGCCGTGGCGGGTTACGCGTGGGACGCCGGGCAGGACTTGGCTTCGCCGCCGGGCATCGGAATGAAGCCCGTGACTTCGAGGCCGTAGCCGGACATGCTGCCCAGCTTGCGCGGATTCGACAGCACCTGCATCTTGCCGACGCCGACGTCGCGCAGGATCTGCGCGCCGATGCCGAACGTCTTGAAATCGACCGGCCGGCGCTTCAGCGCAGCGGCCTTTTCTTCCTCGTCGAACGCCTTGAAGACGTCGATCAGATGTTCCTTCGTGTCGCCGCAGTTGAGCAGCACGATCACGCCGAGGTCGCGTTCCGCGATGTCGCGCATCGCGGCGTCGAGCGTCCACGAGTGCGTCGAGATGCTCGTCTCGAGCAGGTCGAGGACCGACAGCGGCTCGTGCACGCGCACGGGCGTATCGACGTCGGGCGACGGCGTGCCGCGCACCAGCGCGATGTGCGGCGAGCCGGTCGGCTGGTCGCGGTACAGCACCGCGCGGAACGTGCCGTGCGCGGTCTGCATCGTGCGCTCGGCGATCCGCTCGATGATCGATTCGGTGCGGCTGCGGTACTGGATCAGGTCGGCGATCGTGCCGATCTTCAGGTTGTGCTCCTTCGCGAACTCGAGCAGGTCGGGCAGGCGCGCCATCGTGCCGTCGTCCTTGATGACCTCGCAGATCACCGCGGCCGGCGTAAGCCCGGCGAGCGCGGTGAAGTCGCAGCCGGCCTCGGTGTGGCCGGCGCGCACGAGCACGCCGCCCGGCTGCGCCATGATCGGGAACACGTGGCCCGGCTGCACGATGTGCTCGGGGCGCACGTCGTGCGCGACCGCCGTGGCGATCGTGTGCGCGCGGTCGGCGGCCGAGATGCCGGTCGTCACGCCTTCGGCCGCTTCGATGCTGACCGTGAACGCTGTGCCGTACTGGGTGCCGTTGCGATAGGTCATCAGCGGCAGGTGCAGCTGCTTGCAGCGTTCCTGCGTCAACGTCAGACAAATCAGGCCGCGGCCGTACTTGGCCATGAAGTTGATCGCTTCCGGCGTGACGAATTCGGCGGCGATCACGAGGTCGCCTTCGTTTTCGCGGTCTTCTTCGTCGACCAGGATCACCATCCGGCCGGCTTTCAACTCCGCGATGATGTCGAGCGTGGAGGCGAGCGTCATAAGGGGGCGAGAAAGAGGAAAGTGCGTATTTTACGCCAGCCGGACCGCGTTTCGGCTGGCACCGGCTGCGCACGGCCGGCGGGCACGCCGGAAAGCGGTGCGACCGCCCGGCGAGGCGGGCCTGCCGGGGCCGCCGCA
>NZ_VWWG01000212.1:0-9693 GCF_011753085.1 Burkholderia sp. Tr-862 | reverse complement strand
GGCGCGGCTTCGCGGTCGTCGCGGGCGAGGTGCGCACGCTGGCCCAGCGCAGCGCGGGCGCCGCGCGCGAGATCCGGCAGCTGATCGGCGCGTCGATCGACGACGTGCGCGACGGCAATGCGCTCGTGTCGCAGGCCGGGCGCGCGATGGACGAGATCGTGTCGTCGGTGCGGCGGGTGGCGACGATCATGACCGAGATCACGACGGCCACCGTCGAGCAGAGCGCCGGTATCGACCAGGTCGGCCAGGCGGTCACGCAGATGGACCAGATGACGCAGCAGAACGCGGCGCTCGTCGAACAGGCCAGTGCCGCCGCGAGCGCGCTCGAGCAGCAGGCCGGTTCGATGCAGGCCGCGATGTCGGTGTTCCGGATTGCGCGGGCGCGGTGAATGATTGATCTGAGCGGCCGTGTGCGGATCGCAGCGTGAAGGGGTGTGGGGCGTGCCGCTCGTGCTCGTCGCGGTGCTCACCAACTGGCTGCTCGACGAAGCCAGCGTTCCGCCGCAGGCGCCCCAGGACGACGCGGGCAGCAACGTGCTGCCGCTGTATCGCGTCGGCTAGCGCCCGCGCGCCGCGTGGATGACAACTCCGCGCTTGCGTCGCGCGGCGAGTCGTTGCCGCCACACGCGTTACTCGTCATTCGCAAGCGCCGCAACCTGTGCGATGATTCGCCGCTTCGCGTGCGTCGCAATACGCCGCTGACCAAGGCGCCCGGTTGCGGGCCGCCGTCGATCGTCCATACGTACATGAACCCGGAGGCGCGATGCCCGCAGTGACCATTCAACACAGCACCCTGCATTACCAGGATCACGGCACCGGCTTTCCGGTGCTGCTCGGGCATAGCTATCTGTGGGATGCGGCGATGTGGGCGCCGCAGATCGACGCGTTGTCGCGCCGGTATCGCGTGATCGTGCCGGACCTGTGGGGGCATGGCGCGTCGGGCCCGATGCCCGACGGCACGCAGACGCTCGACGATCTCGCCGCACACGCGAGCGCGTTGCTCGATGCGCTGGAGATCGACGCGTGCGCGGTCGTCGGGCTCAGCGTCGGCGGCATGTGGGGTGCGCGGCTCGCGTTGCACGAACCGCGGCGCGTGCGCTCGCTCGTGCTGATGGATGCGTCGCTCGAGGCCGAACCCGAGGCGACGCGGCTGCGCTACTTCGCGATGCTCGATGCAATCGCCGCCGCGGGCAGCATCGTGCCGCCGCTGCTCGACGCGATCGTGCCGCTGTTCTTCCGGCCGGACGTGAACCTGGCCGACCCGGTGCCGAGCGCGTTTCGCGCGGCGCTCGCGAAGCTCCCGGCCGACCGGCTGCGGGAATCGATCGCCCCGCTCGGCCGTCTGATCTTCGGGCGGCCCGATACGCTCGCCGCGCTCGCCGACCTGGACGCCGAACGCACGCTGCTGATGTGCGGCGCGGGCGACATGGCGCGCCCGCCGTCCGAGACGGTGAAGATGGCGAGCGTGATCGGCTGCCGCCATGCGCTGGTGCCGGACGCCGGCCATATCTCGAACCTGGAGAATCCCGCGTTCGTCACGCGGATGCTGCTCGACTGGTTCGACGAGCAGCAGCTCGCGGCGGGCTGACCGTCACCCGCGCGATGCCGGCGGCGGGTGCCGCGCGGCGTCGCGTGATGCGGGCCTGAGTGTTGTGTGTTGCGCGTGTTACGCGCGTTCGCCGACCGGCGTGAACTTGCGGTCGCGCACGCGGCCTTCGTCGGCGCCTCGGCGAATCAGGTCCTGCGCCTCCGCACGGCTCGCGACGCACGGCGCCGAGCCGGGCAGTGGCCGCCGCGCGGTTTCGCGCAGCGCGAGCACCGACACGATGCCGATGAACGACGCACCCATCAGGTAGTAGGCCGGCATCATCAGGTCGCCGGTGCGATCGACGAGCCATGCGGTGACGAGCGGCGTCGTGCCGCCGAACAGCGACACCGACACGTTGAAGCCGATCGCGAGCGCGCCGTAGCGGATCCGAGTCGGGAACAGCGCGGGCAGCGCGGACGGCATCACGCCGGTGAAAGTCGACAGCAGCGTGCCGTAGATCAGCATCCCGCCGAACACGGGCAGCATCCCGCCCGTGCGGATCAGCAGCAGCGCCGGCACCGACAGCACGAGCAGGCCCACGCAGCCGGCCATCATCACCGGCTTGCGGCCGACGCGGTCCGACAGATGGCCTGCGTAGAGCGTCATCGGCATCATCAGCACCATCACGAGCAGCACCATGAAGAGGCCGTGCGTCTCGTTGAAGTGCAGCGTCGCCGACAGGTAGTTCGGCAGGTACGACAGCGCCATGTAGTCGGTCACGTTGAAGATCAGCACGAGGCCGACGCACTGGAGCAGCGGCCTCCACTGTTCGGCGAGCAGCGTGCCGAACGACTGCTTCGGGCGCGCTCGTTCGTCCGCTTCGCGTGATTCGGCTTCCTTCTTGAACGCGGGCGTTTCCTCGAGCTTGAGCCGCACGTACAGGCCGACGAGGCCGAGCGGACCGGCGATGAAGAACGGCACGCGCCAGCCCCACGACAACAGCGCTTCCTGCGACAACGTGGCCGTCAGCACCGCGACGGTGGCCGCGCCGAGCGTGTAGCCGATCAGCGTGCCGAACTCGAGGAAGCTGCCCATGAAGCCGCGGCGCCTGTCGGTCGCGAACTCGGCGATGAAGGTGGCGGCGCCGCCGTATTCGCCGCCGGTCGAGAAGCCCTGCACGAGGCGGGCGACGAGCAGCAGCACGGGCGCCATGATGCCGATCGATGCGTAGCTGGGGATCAGGCCGATCGCGAAGGTGCCGACGGCCATCATGATCATCGTGGCGGCGAGCACACGCTGGCGGCCGATGCGGTCGCCGAGCGGGCCGAACACCATGCCGCCGAGCGGGCGCACGAGGAACGCGGCCGCGAACGTGCCGAAGGTCGCGAGCAGCTGCGCGGACGGGCTGCTCGACGGGAAGAACACCTTGCCGAGCGTGACGGCGATATAGCTGTAGACGCCGAAGTCGAACCATTCCATCGCGTTGCCGAACGCCATGGCCCCGACCGCACGTTTCAGGACGGCCGGGTCAACGATCGTGATGTCGTCCAGCTTCAGGGCCTTACGCGAAGACCGGGCTTTCGCGGGGTGCGCTTGCGATGAACTCAATGAACGCTCCTGGAAGGGCCTTCGCGGCTGGTCGAGCCGACGCGCGCGGCGGTGCGGGCGCGGGACCGTCGGGGGACGAAGGCGGTTGTCTCTGGATCGCCGTGATGTCGAGGGCGCGGCGCGCGCCACGGGACAGCCGGCAAGGGTGTGTTGGTGTGAAGCAGTGTAGAGAAACGGGGAAAGCGGACTATCGGTCATGCGCCCGGAAATCGGTCGTAAACGACACGGATGGCGCAGGCGGGCAACTCGTCATGCCGGCGCTCGGCAAGGGTCTGGCGGTCCGGGATGCGTCGATGGCGGTCTATACCGGTGCCGCGACGCGAAGGACGCGACACGTCGCGGATCATGCGGGCATGATGCGGCCGCTGCGGCCGATGCGTCGTGCACGGATTCGCACGCGACGGAAGCCGCGCCGAATCTGGACGCGCGGTCGCGCGCCGAATGCGGTGCAAGATGATTCGTACTGCGAATTCAGAGCGGTGGCGCTCCGGCGAGGCCACCGCCGCCCGCGCATCAGAACAGGTGGCGAATCCCGAGGTTCGCGCCGACGGTCGTCCCGGTGACCGCGTAAAGCGCGTTGTTGATCCCGAGCCCGGTGTTCATCGCGCCGTGATTGTTGACCATCGCGACCTGTGCGTACAGCGCGGTTGCCTTCGACAGGCTATAGGTCGTGCCGACGGCCGCGAGCAGCGAGTGATTGGCCGTGTCGTTGCGGTCGCTGGTGAACCAGACGCCGCCGTTCAGGTCGACGGCCGGCGTCGCCTGGTAGTCGAGGCCGCCGCCGTACACGTTGTTGCTGAACGATCCGCCGACCTTGTAGCTCGCGAACGACGCCTTCGCCGTGACCGGGCCGAACCGGTACGCGGCGCCGAGCGTGCGTCCGACGAACGCGACGGTGCTCGGCGTCGGCGTCGGGTTGGTGCCGTCGTTGCCGTCGTAGAACGCGGCGTTGATCATGAAGCCGTCATGCTCGTATTTGAGGCTCGCCGAATACTGGCGTCCGGCCTGGAAGTCGCCGGCCTTGCCGCCGAACGCGAACATCGCGCTGCCTGTGAGGCCGGCGATCGTCGGGCTCGTATACGACACGGCGTTCGGGTTGAACAGGCCCGTCACGAGCACGTTGTCGACGTAGTTGATCAGCCCGCTGCCGAAGTGCGAGAAGCTGCGCGGATCCGAATCGAAGATCGCGAGCAGGAACGGCGAGTACTGCACGCCGGCCTTCAGCGTGCCGAAGCCGCCGTCGAGCCCGACCCACGCCTGGCGGCCGAAGAAGTTGCCGTTCGAATGGGCGAACGCGCCGTTGGTGACGGCAAAGCCGCTTTCGAGCTGGAATTTCGCCTTGAGGCCGCCGCCGAGATCCTCGGTGCCGGTCATTCCGAAGGTCGTCGGCGTCATGCCGGTGTCGGTCATCGCGAACTGATGGCCTGCGTTCGCGCCGGTGGCGGCGTCGAGCGTCTTGCTCGTGTACAGCAATGCGGCGTCGAGGTTGCCGTACAGCGTCACGCTGCTTTGCGCGCAGGCGCTGGTACTAGCCATCGCGCCTGCCAGCGCGGCGCAACCGATCACGATTCTGCTTTTCATTGGGATGTCTCCAGTGTTGTTGTACGTCCTTGCATCGAACAGGGGATGTGACGGACGCCGCGCATGGCGGTGTCCGTCGTGCAGGCCGCGCACGCAGGGTGGGGTGCGGCGGGACGCACGTGCGCGGCCGGGTGTCGGCCGTGCGCGACGCGTTCATGGCCCGGATGGGCGCCGGAACGCGCGTGCGTCGAGGAAGTCGGGTGGGGCCGGCCGGTGCCGGCCTTGTCATTCAGCGCGACTGGCCGAGTTGATCCAACGATTTGCCATCTCGCGCAGGTACCTCCGGACCGGGTCGGTCGTGCGCGGCGCGAGCAGGTCGGCCGCGGCGAGCGTGCCGGCGCTGTCGAGCCATCCACGCGCGGGCGGCGCGGGCCGGAAGTCGCGCTCGAGCGTCCAGCCGCTCGCGGTATCGGCGCTGTCGGACACCGCAATGCCGAGTTCGCCGAGCACCGCCGCCGCCGCATCGATGCCGCTGTCATTCGCATCGTCGTCGGGCAGTGCGTCGATGATGTCGCCGCGGGTGACGAAGCCGCGTGACAGGCCGGTCGCGATCAGCGCGTGGAGATGCGCGACGGCGTGCGGCCGAGCGCCGTCGTCGCGGCCGGCCGTGGGCACCGCCGCGTGCCGCGCCGGCATCCCGTCGCGCGACGCGTCACGCGCGCTTCGCATATACGTTGCACCAGCCGTCCGCCGCGACCGACTTGCCGCCGAACATCGGGCACGTGCCGCTCGCATCGGCCGCTTCGCCCTTGTAGAAGCGGCAGTTGACGCAGCGCTGGCCGGCCTGGTATTTCGGGAACTGCGCGGCGTCGACGCTGGACGCATGCGCGCGATAGCCGAGCGTCTTCGCGGCGGCGTCGTTCTCGTCGACGAGCGGCGGCGCCGCATAGGCGGTGCGCCCGGCGGCGAGCGCGGCGCACAGGCCGATGGCGTTGACGATGAAGGTTCTGCGGGAGGTCGGGTACGTCACGGTCGTTTCCTGGTCGAGATGAAATCGTGGGGAAGGGCGCGGCCCGCATCGCGTGGCGAAGCCGCTTGCCCGGTGTTACTGGCTTGCGTTCGCGTCCTTGTGTGCGGCGGGGCCGGCGATGAGCGGCGCGGTCGACGCGCGTGCGGCATCGGCCGTCAGCTTGTTCTTGCTGGCGATATAGCCGTTCGACGCGAGCAGGAAGGCCATCAGGTCCGCGTATTCGTCGTCCTTGAGCTTGCCGGGCTGGTCGGCCGGCATGTTGGTCGCCATGTAGCCGAACACGCCGCCGATCGTCAGGTGCGAATGCGACAGCGGTGCGAAA
This sequence comes from Burkholderia sp. Tr-862, assembly GCF_011753085.1. Classification (NCBI taxonomy): domain Bacteria; kingdom Pseudomonadati; phylum Pseudomonadota; class Betaproteobacteria; order Burkholderiales; family Burkholderiaceae; genus Burkholderia; species Burkholderia sp. Tr-862. The sequence goes on along the minus strand of NZ_VWWG01000212.1, from coordinate 3,684 downwards.
GACGTGCCGCTCAATGCGGGCGCGGTGTTGCCTTCGAGGTCGGCGCCGTGGCACTTCGCACACGCATTGCCGTAGAGTTCCTTGCCGTGTGCGGCCTGTGTGGCGTCGAACGCGGGCGCGGCGTCGCCGGTGCTCGCGGCGACGCGGATGAAGCCGCCGCCAGCAGTCACGTTGCGCGCCCGCAGGAGGCCGCCCGGGTGACGGCCGCCGGCTGCCGTCGCGCCGTCGAGGAAGCGCGCCGGCGAGCGCGACTCGTGCGCTTCGAGTGCGCTGCCGGGCAGCGCCCACTTGCGGGTCAGCGCGGCGAGCCGGCCGTTGTTCTTCATGTGCGTGAGGGCCGCGTCGATACGCTGCTGCAGCGCGGCCGAGCGCGGTGCGAACGCGAACGTGAGCTGCCACTCGGCATACGGCGACGACGTCGCGCCGATGCGGAACGCCTGCTTCGGATGCGCGGCCTGATACGCGACGACTGCCGGATACCAGACGATCGCGCGATGCGCGCGGCCGCGGGCGACCGCATCGACGGTTTGCTCGGACGTATTCTCGAGATCGAAGCGCGCGTCCTTCTGCTGGACCGCGATCAGCTGCGCGGGGCTCGCGTAGGTGGCCGCGACGATTTCGCGGCCGGTCGTCGGCGTGCCGGCGTCGCGGCGCGTGACGCTCACGTAGCCCGAGCGCAGGTAGCCCTGCGAGAACAGCAGCTTCGTATCGGATGCGTCGGCGATCGCCGAGCGGGGGAAGCCGGCGAGCACGTCGCATTCGCGTTCGAGGATGCCGGCGAGCTCGTGCGCGGACACACCGTCGTCGTCGCTGCCGCCCGCGTCGTGCGCGGAGAAGGTGGCGGCGATGCCGGCCGTGCGGAACACGTCGCGCGCGACGGCCTTGTCGAGCGCGGCCGTCGGCGTGCCGGGCAGCGAGCAGACGCGCACCGGCGTCGCGGCCGTGGACGGTACCGGGAGCAGCACCGTGCCTGCCGCGAGCGCGCAGGCCACGGCGAGGCGGGAAAGTGGAAGGTTCATGATCGTCGCTCGGTTGGAAACGGGGGAGGCACCCGCGCCGTCGGCGCGGGCGCAATACGGTCGGCCGGGTGGCGATCAGCCGCGGTCGAGGGCGAATACGTACAGCGTGCCGCCGCGCGGCACGTCGTCCGCCGCCTTGGCCATCGGCCCGCCCCAGATCGGGTTCGCGCCGCCGTAGCCGGCGAGTACCGCTACGTACTCCTTTCCGTCGACTTCAAACACCGACGGCTGCGCGATGATCCCGCTCGCAAGCTTCGGGCTTTCCCACAGCACCTTGCCGGTCGATACGTCGAATGCGTACAGGTGGCCGTCGAGCGAGCCGCTGAACGCGAGGCCGCTCGCGGTCGTCGCGACGCCGCCGTTCCACGGCAGCTTGCTCCAGTGGCTCCATACCTTCTTGCCGGTGTTCACGTCGATCGCCTGGAGTTCGCCGTAGCCTTCGCTGCCCGGCTCGGGCTTGATCTCGAAGCCTTCGCCGAGATACGGCAGCCCTTCCATGTAGTTGACCGACTTGCCCGACAGGCTCATGCACGCATGCAGCGCCGGCACGATCGCGAGATGGCGTTGCGGGTCGTACGACACCGACCACCAGTTCTTGCCGCCGAGGAAGCTCGGGCACGTGTCGATCGTCGTGCCGACCTTCGGATACTTCGCGGGATCCTGGATCGGCGCGCCGTCCTCCGTGTAGCCGGTGACCGACGTGGCCTTCACGAACGGTTCCGCATAGATCAGCTTGCCGGTGTCGCGATCGATCGCGTGGAAGTAGCCGTTGCGGTCCGCGTGGATGATCGCGTCGTGTTCCTTGCCCTTGTACTTGATCGTCGCGAGCACCGGCGTGTTGACGCCGTCGTAGTCCCAGGTGTCGTGCTTCGTGTACTGGTAGTGCCACTTGAGGTCGCCGTTCTTCGGGTCCAGCGCGAGCAGCGAATCGGAGTACAGGTTGTCGCCCGGGCGCAGGTCCGCGAGCCACGGCCCCGGATTGCCGACGCCCCAGTACAGCGTGCGCGTCGCCGCGTCGTAGGTGCCCGTCAGCCAGGCCGGTGCGCCGCCGTGCGCCTGCATGCCGTCGGGCCAGGTATCGGCGTGCTTCTCGCCCTGGCCGGGGATCGTGAAGCGCTTCCACAGCAGCGCGCCGTCGTTCGGGCTCAACGCGGCGATGAAGCCGCGCGCGCCGTACTCGCCGCCCGAGCTGCCGACCACGATCGCGCCGTCGATCGCGAGCGGCGCGAGCGAGAACGCGTAGCCGAGCCCCGGCTCGAACATCTGCTTCTTCCACACGAGCGCGCCGGTCTGCGCATCGAGCGCGGCCACTTCGCCGCTCAGCATCGCGACGTAGACGTTCTTGCCGTACAGCGCGACGCCGCGGTTCACGACGTCGCAGCAGGCCGTCTTGAACGATTCCGCGCCGAGCTTCGGTTCGTATTTCCACAGCTGCGCGCCGGTGGCCGCGTCGAACGCGTACACGTTGTCCTTCGGTGTGGTCACGAACAGATAGCGGCCGTTGACGATCGGCGTGGCTTCGAAACCCTGCTTCAACTCGGCCGGAAACTTGTAGCTCCATGCCTGCGTGAGCTGCTTCACGTTCGACGCGTCGATCTGCTTGAGCGGCGAATGCGACTGGCCGTTGTACGTGCGGTAGTAGGTGAGCCAGCCCGGATCGCGTTGCGCGTCCGTGAGCCGCTGGTATGTGACGGCCGGATAGTCCGCGGCGGCGTCCACGAGGCCGGGATTCAAGACGATGGCGACGGCTGACGCGATGCCGATCGTTGCCAGTCGGCTCGTCGAAGCCGAGAGTTTTTTCATGGTTGTCTCCTGAGTCATTGTGGTCGCACCGCGGCCAACACATGGCCGGGCCGGCAAGGGTGGGGATCCGGATCCAGTGCGCAGCCAGTCACGCAAATCGCATGCCACTGCGGTGAACGCCTTGCCACGCAAGGCGCAGCGGCTGATTGCGCGCGCGGCGACGACGCGTGCGACGCAGTGCGGGTGATCCGCGGGTGTTGCGTTCGGGGACAGCCGCGGGCGGAGTGTTGCGAAACATGACAGTGCGTTGATGGCGGTGCGCGGCGCGTCGCGCGCGATGGCGCGTGTTCGTTCGGTGCGGTCTTTGGATGCGTGAATGCGCGGCGCAAGACCGGTGATCGTCGTCGACGGCGCGAACTGGTCGCGCGCATCGTCGTCGGTATGACACCGCTGCTCAGGATTGGCACGACGGATCACCAACCTGCTCGACAAGCGCTATGCGAGCTTCGGGATACTCGGGCGGAACTTCTTCAACGGTCCGAATCACGCGTTCGACGGGCTCAACCCGATCAACGAGCCGTTTGTCGGGCCGGGCGCGGCGCGTGGGTCGGCGCGCGCTATGCGTGGGATTGAGCGGGCGATCCGGCATGCGGTGATGCGTCCGCGGTGGCGGTCAGCGTCGCGCTCACCGCACGCGCAACGCCATGCGCGAGCGCATCATCGCTCGCAAGATGCCCGGCCCGCACGCGTTCGACGATGGCGGCCGGCACCGCACGCGCGAGACGGGCGACGTTGTCGACCGGGCACACGCGGTCGCGCGTGCCGTGCACGGCGTGCAACGGCACGCCGGCCTGTGCGGCCTGTCGCGCCAGCGCGAGCAGCCGGCGCTCGCCGAGCCAGCACGTACGTTGCAGGTAATGCG
>NZ_VWWG01000211.1:0-9570 GCF_011753085.1 Burkholderia sp. Tr-862 | reverse complement strand
CGCGCGTTCGGCGGCGGCGCGGGCGTCGACTATGCGATCGACGGGATCGGCGGCGACGTGCTCACGCGTACGCTCGGCGCGGTCCGGCCGTTCGGGATGGTCGCGAGCATCGGGCAGGTTGCCGCGATCGGCGCGCGGCAGACGATCGATCTCGACGAACTGGGCCCGGCCCGCTCGATCGCGCTGGCGCGGCCGAGCGTGCTCGGCTTCATTGCGCGTGACGTCGCGGGGTATCGGGAAGCGGCGCGCGCGACGCTCGACCGGCTCGCGGACGGGATGCACGTGGAGATCGGCGCGCGGCTGCCGCTCGGGCGGGCGGCCGACGCGCATCGGTTGCTGGAGTCGCGCCAGACGACGGGCGGGGTGGTGCTGGTGCCGTGACGGCCGAGCGCGCGGCGACCGAAAGTCGTGACGAGGGCCGCCTCGCGGTGGCGATCGGCGGGCAGGCGGCGGTGCCACGCCGCCGCTGCCCGCCGATCAGTGATGCGTGCGCAGCGGTGCACTCTCGACGAACCACGCGAGCACGAAGGCAATCGCGATCACGCCCGCCGCCGACAGATACACCACATGCAGCGACCCGGCGAACGCGTGCAGGTACGCATCGCGCACCGCCTCCGGCAACTGGTGCACGGCCGCCGGGCCGAGCGCGGGCGGCAGCTCCGTGCCGGCCGGCAGCGCCTGCGCGATGCGCGACTGCAGCCCGTGCGAGAACAGCGCGCCGAACGCGGCGACGCCGAGCGAGCCGCCGATCGAGCGGAACAGCGTCGCGCCCGACGTCGCGACACCCATGTGCCGGAATTCGACCGTGTTCTGCACGGCGAGCGTCAGCACCGGCATCACCATGCCGAGCCCGATCCCGAGCAACGCCATGTACGCGTACATGGTGTGCAGCGGCGTGTCGAGCGACAGCGTCGACAGCAGCGCCATCGCGATGCCGCCGATCAGCGTCCCCGCGATCGGAAACGGGCGATACGTGCCGAACCGCGAGATCAGCCGGCCGCTCGCGACCGACATCGCGAGCATCCCGCCCATCATCGGCAGCAGCTGCATCCCGGCCTGCGACGGCGTCGAGCCCTTCACGACCTGCAGATAGAGCGGAATGAACGTGACCGAGCCGAACAGCGCGATGCCGACGACGAAGCCGATCAGGCTCATCAGCACGAAGGTGCGCTGGCGGAACAGTTCGAGCGGCATGATCGGCTCGGCCGCGAGCCGCTCCTCGTAGACGAAGCCGCCGAGCGCGACCAGCCCGAGCACGAGCGTCATCCACAGCTGCAGCGACGACCACGGCAGCAGCGAACCGCCTTCACTCGTGAACAGGATCACGCAGGTGAGGGCCGTCGCGAGAAACGCGGCGCCCATGTAGTCGATCCGGTGCTTCACGTGCGCGGTGTGCGGCCGGAACACGATGCCGATCACCGCGAGCGCGAGCGCGCCGAGCGGCAGGTTGATCGTGAAGATCCAGCGCCACGACAGGTGTTCGACCAGAAAGCCGCCGAGCAGCGGCCCGACGATCGTCGCGAGGCCATACACGCCGCCGAACATCCCCTGGTAGCGCGCACGGCGCTCGGGCGGCACCAGGTCGCCGATCGCGGCCATCGTCACGACCATCAGCCCGCCGCCGCCGAGCCCTTGCAGCGCGCGCAGCACGATCAGCTGCGTCATGTCCTGCGCGATGCCGCATAGCGCGGAGCCGGCGAGAAACAGCACGATCGCGGCCTGCAGCACGATCTTGCGGCCGTACAGGTCGCCGAGCTTGCCGTACAGCGGCAGCACGACCGTCGACGACAGCAGGTACGCGGTGACGACCCACGACAGCTGGTCGAGGCCGCCGAGCTCGCCGACGATCGTCGGCAGCGCGGTCGACACGATCGTCTGGTCGAGTGCGGACAGCAGCATGACGAGCAGCAGCGCGGCGATCACCAGCCCGATCGGCGTGTCGCGGCGGGCCGCTTCGGCGGCCGGCGGTGCAAGGAGGGTATCGGTTCTCATCGAGATATCTGCCATGGCAGGGAATTGACCGAAATATAGAGACAATTGATTGACCAGTCAATTTCTGCCGAGCCTCGATTTGTTGCACCGGTAACAGAAGATTGCCGGCCGGGAAATTTGACCGCGATCACCCCGAAAGAGGGCCGGACTCAAGTTTTTTGCAGGCAAACCGTAATCCAGAGTGCCGCGTGCCCATTGCCGCGGCACCTTTCATCGCTCACGTGCCGTCATGAACCTGAACGCCCTGTTTTCCCGTTTCTCGATCCGTACGCGGATTTTTTCCACGCTCGGTCTCGTCGCCGTGCTGCTCGTCGTGTCGGGCCTGATCGGCCTCATCGGCATGCAGAGCTCGAACCGTGCGCTCGACGAGGCCTATACGCGCCAACTGGCCGCGAAGACCGCGCTGTCCGCCGCCAGCCTGAACCTGACGATCGTGCGTACCACGCTCGACCGCGCGCTGCTGCATCCGGAGGCGCCGGACGTGCCGGATCTCCTCAAGAAGGCCGACAACTATCTCGCGAAGGCCGACGCCGCGTGGCGCACCTACGCGGGCATGCCGCACGAAGGCGACGAAGGGCCGCTCGCGACCCGGCTCGACGCCGCGCGCCAGGCGCTGATCGGGCAGGCGTTGAAGCCGCTGATCGACGCGATCCGCGCGGGACGTCGCGACGACGCCGACCGGCTGCTGATGACGGTCGCGCCGCCGCTGTCGGTCGCGCTCACGCAGGCGACCGATGCGCTCGACGCGTACCAGGTCGCACGCGGCAAGGATGTCTACGACACCGCCCAGACCTACTACGGCTGGATGCGCGCAGGCGCGATCGCCGGCATTGCGTTCGGGCTCGCCGCGTGTTTGGGCTGCGCGGTCGGCCTGCATTTCGCGATCACGCAACCGGTGAACCGGCTGCTGTCGCATTTCCGCCGCCTGTCGGAAGGCGACCTGACGTCGGAAGTGCGCTGGTCGTCGCGCGACGAGATGGCCGAACTGGTCAAGGGCGTGACGGGCATGCAGCGCAGCCTCGTCGATACGGTGCGCCAGGTCAGCCAGGGTTCCGAAGCGATCTCGACCGCGACGCACCAGATCGCGGCCGGCAACACCGACCTGTCGCAGCGCACCGAGGAGCAGGCATCCGCGCTGCAGCAGACGGCCGCGAGCATGGAGCAGCTGACGGCGACCGTGAAGCAGAACGCCGATCACGCGGTCGAGGCGCAGGCCTGCGCGGACAGCGCGAGCGAGATCGCGACGCGCGGCGCGACGGTCGTCGGCGAAGTGATCGGCACGATGAACGAGATCGACCAGAGTTCACAGAAGGTGGCCGACATCATCGGCACGATCGAGGGCATCGCGTTCCAGACCAACATCCTCGCGCTGAATGCGGCGGTCGAAGCCGCGCGCGCGGGCGAGCAGGGCCGTGGCTTCGCGGTGGTCGCGGGCGAAGTGCGCACGCTCGCGCAGCGCTCGGCCTCCGCCGCGAAGGAAATCCGCACGCTGATCGGCGAGTCGGTCGAGCGTGTCGCGACGGGGTCGCGGCTGGTCGGCGTGGCTGGCGCGACGATGCAGGACATCCAGCAGGCGATCGGCCGCGTGACGGGCATCATGACCGAGATCGCGGCCGCGTCGAACGAGCAGCGTGACGGGATCGAGCAGGTGAACCTCGCGGTGTCGCAGATGGACCAGGTGTCCCAGCAGAACGCGGCGCTGGTCGAGCAGGCGGCGGCCGCGGCTGCGTCGCTCGAGGAGCAGGCCGACGGGTTGCGCCGGGCGGTGGGGGCGTTTCGCGTCGCGTGACGTGGGGAGCCGCGGGCAGGGCGGTCAGTTCAACGTCATGCCCGCCACCCGTCACCCGCCGCGTCAACCGCCCGTGAGCTGCGCGGCCGAGCGCGCCGACGCGACGAGCAGCAGCTTCATCGTCGCGCGCGTCGCGCCGACGAACAGCTTGCGGGCCGCGCGCGCATCGAGCGTGTCGAAGTCGATCTCGGTGAGGATCACGCACGGTGCGGATTGCCCCTTGAAGCGGTAGATCGAATCGAGCAGCACGTCGCCTTCGCGATATTCAGGGTTGCCGAACAGATCGTACTTGCCGGTGAAGCGCTTGACGCGGTGCGGGCCGAGCTGGTCGAGCGATGCGAGCACCGAGCTTTCGCGGCCGCGATACGACAACACCGCGATGTCCTGCTTGCGGAAGCCGAGCGACAGCGCGTGCGTGATCGCGCGCTTGGTCGCGTCGATGCAGGCTTCGGCGAGCGCGTCGCCCGATGCGCCGTCTTCACCGTATGACGACACCGACGGATCGGAACCGTCGAACGGGCTGCCCGAGCGCAGTTCCAGCGCGAGCGGCTCGACGCGGCCGACGATGTCGCGCACGAATTCGAGCAGGTCGCGCGGACTGCGGTAGTTCGTCAGCGCCTTCAGCGTGACCCAGCCGGGCAGCGCGACGGGCTCGCGCAAATAAAGGTTCTGCAGCGGGTCTTCCAGCCACCACCAGGCCCCGTCCGGCGCGAGCAGGCGCTCCAGTGCCGTCGCCCACGGCGCGTGGAAATCCTGTCCTTCATCGACGATCAGCACGTCGAAGCGCCAGCGTTCCGGAATCGGCGCTTCCGCAAAGCGCGCCTCGAGCCGTTCGAACGCACCCGGCACGTCGAAGTCGGGCGTATAGCCGCCGTCGCGCGCCACCCAGTCGCACAGCTGATGGTAGTTCGCGATCTTCGCGCCGGGCGGCGCGATGCGTGCGATGTAGTCGGCGAGCGGCCGGTTGAAACAGACGTAAAGCACGCGCTTGCCGGCCGCGACCGCGTCGCGCATCGCCTGCACCGCGAGCTGCGTCTTGCCCGAACCCGCGGTGCCCGTCACGCGCAAGCGGAACGGCGTGAACTCGAGCTGCCGCGCCCATGCGGCGAGCCCGCCCGACAGCCGCGTGACGAGCGTGCCGGCCTGCCCGACGAGCGCACTCGTGTCAGGCGTGAGCGCCAGCTCGTCCGCGAGGAAATGATGCAGCTTCGCCGCGGTCGGCAACGTTTCGTCGTGCTCGGGCAGGATCTGCAGGATCACCTGCGCGAGCTGCGTCTTGCGCGACGCGTCGACGATGCGATCGGCCGCGACGCCGGCAATCGCCGTTTCCCGGATCGAGTAGTCGGGGCAGTACAGCAGCGCCTCGACGCCGTAGACGCCCGCGCCGAGCGCGGCGGTCAGCCGCCGGTGCAGCGTCTCCTGCGTGCGCGCGAGCTGGATCGGGACGTTGCGCTCCTTCTGCAGGTAGACCTTCACGAGCCCCTTCGGCGTTTCGCGCAGGAAGCCGGCCTTCTGCTCGATCAGCAGCACGCGGCCGGCCGGGCTCACGACGACGAACGCCGCTTCGCCGAACACCGAGAAGCCTTGTTCGGCGCGCGTCCAGTGCACGCCGTGATAAACGGTGTAGGTGTCAGGCAGCGCGTGTTCGAGGGCGGCAAGCGTCTCGCGCTCGCGTTCGGCCGCGCCGGTGGCGGCGAGGCTTTTCCAGTCGTCGGGAATGAGGCGGGCCATGAAGGGGCGGCGGATGCCGGTCGTGAACAGGGTCCGGCTATTGTACTGAGGAACCTGTTCGCGGCCGCTGCGCCGCGCGGGCGCCGGCCATGCGAAGGCGGGCGCCGCGGTGGGCGGGCGTTACCCGCGTGCGAGCCGTTTTGCGAGATCGGCGCTGAGGATCGCCATGCGTGCGGGTTTTTCGTAGCAGACGACGTCGAACGTGCGGATCACTTCGCTGATGTCCGCTTCGCTCGCGCGGCCGGTGAGCAGGTCGCCCGTCAGTACGAAGATCGGCGCGCCCGGATTGTCGGACGTGCGCACCGCCTTGATCGCGGTGGCGGCCGTGCTGCCGTCGAACAGCCATTCGGTGACGACCGCGTCGAACGCCTGGCCCTGCAGCGCATCGACGAACGGCGCGAGGCCGCCGAACGCGGCCGTCGCGAAACCCTGCCGTTCGAGATAGCGGCACAGCTCGGTCGCGCTGACGCAATCGGGATCGATCACCGCGACGACGAGCTTGTCGCTCTCCGCGCGGCGCGGATAGATCTCGATCTTGTGCACGTCGTATGCGTTCTGGTACAGCACACCCGTGTGGCGCAGCACGCGCCAGCGGCCGTTCTGTTCATAGGCGACGAACTCGGGGCGCGCGCCGGCTTCGAGCGGCGCACCGATCCATGCGGTGCACGGAATTTCGGCGACGCCGGCGTACAGTACGGCCTCCTGCGAATAGGCGCCGACCATGCCGGGGTCGAGCGTTTGCGCGCCGAACAGTTGTGCGGCGGGCTCGCCATAGGCTTCGGCGACTTTCTTGATTTGCGCGAGCGTCCAGGGGCTGCTGCCGCGCAACTTGCGGTGACCCTGCGAAAAGCTCAGGTCGAGGATGCGGCACAGCTCGGTGGTTTGCTGGCGCTTGCCGATGCCGTTGCGGGTCATCAGTTCGCGCACGCGCTCGGCAACCGCGAGGGAATCCGTGGTGATTGCTTCAGTGGTCATGCTACGGGAACGGATCTTGACGTTCAGAACGACGCCTTGCGGCAGTCTCGGCGGACAGTCTTGACGACGTCCAGTGGCGAGCCGACCGGCCACGCGCGGAAAAGATAACTTTACCGCAAAACGCCGGCCATTCCATGTCGCGAAAGGTGCGTTTCTGTGAAAGGTGTGTCACGACGTTACGGCGGCCCGGCGGCGTGCATCGCGCGCCACTGGCCCGTTCGCAACCCTCGGGCAGGGATTGCGCGGCGCCGGGACACGATTCCTCGCAAGGCGGCACGTAATCGCACGGCACGGCCGACGGGATGCACCATGGCAGGGCGCATTCGCGGTCCGGAGCGCGGCGTCGTGCCGCTTTCCGGCGACAAATATTTACATCACCTCGCGCGTCCCGGTCGGGCGGAACCGCATCTTATACGCGGATCGTTTGATGGTTTAGTCTAATGAACCCGCTGCGGCTACCTTCGCGAGCGGCGTGAACGCGGCGGGGCGCCATGCTACGATTCCGCCGTCTCAAAAAAGCGTTGATGCGATGCAGAAGAAATTTGTGATGCGCGGGTACGAGATGAACTGCGAACCGCGCGTGACGGAGGACGGCAAGTACGCCGCCCAGGTCGAGGTCACGAAGCTGGGTTTCAGCCGCGAGGCGGCATTCCGCAAGCTGGGCGAATTCGATACCGAAGCCGAAGCCGTCGCCTATGCGAAAAAGTTCTCCGAAGAGTGGCTGACCCGCTACGCGTAGCGCGACGTTCGCCCGTGCAAGACGGGCGCCGGCCTGAGCGGCGCGTGCCCGCACCTTGAGTCCAAGGGCCCCGAGACGGGCGGCCCCTTCACAGCGAAAACACGACGGACGCCCCCGAATGCGCGGCGTGGATGGCGCGCGCCATTCGCGTGACCGCCTTTAATTCATCTCTGACGGTTGTCAATATTCGGGGAAGTTTGTAGATTCATTCCCCACACTGTGAGGTATCGTTTGACGATCGATTGACGGCAACGCAATGGGAGACTGCGCATGAGCACGTTGTGCATGCAGACCGTCGTTCACGGTAAAACTGTGCGGGTCATGTTGTCGCTGGAGCGTCGTACCGCCAGGATCGACATTGTCGACGACGAAGCGGGCAGCCATCCGCCTCGCACGATGAGCATCGAACAGTACGTCAAAGCCGGCATGGCGGACGACGAAATCGCCCGGCATGTGCTGGAAGTCGTCGCGATGTCGCTCGAGCAGCTTGCTCGGCTGCAGCCGTTCGACCGCGCGACACGCGCACGAATGCGCTATTCACACTGATCACTCCGATGCCGCTGGTGCCGGGGCCACCCGACGCGAGCCGCGCATTCCGACCTTCCGTATCGATCCCGGGTTGCGATTCGCAACGGGTTGCGCGCGAGCGCGGTCGTGCCGACATGGCCTCGCGCGTATCGCGCCTTCAGCATTTCGTCCGCGAGGCGATAGGCGGTGACCGCACGCCTGGATTCGTAGTCGGCGATCGTCGACACGCTGCGGCCGGCGTCTCGTGACAGCAATGACGTAAGGTCCTTGATTACATGGCGAGCAGCGGATCTTTTATGTTGTGAAGTACTAATGAGATGCGCGTTGCGCTCCATCGCGACCATTGATCCATTGCGGCCGAATGCGAGCGACTCACGCCGGCATATACATGAACGGCTCGCCGTCCTCCCGCTCCACGGAAAGCAGCCGCTGGAGTTGATCGAGCGCGAACAACTGCTTTCCTTCCGCCGCCGCCTCGGCGATCGCGGCATCGACCAGTTTCCTCGCCCGCGCGAGAATCACGGATCGCTGACGCACGATCTCGAGCACCATGCGTTGCTCGATGTTCTGACGGCTCGATTGCTTGTCGCTCAGATGACGCCAGCGATCGCGAAGCTCGGCCCAGGTAATGCGCTGAAATTCCGGAATCGTGCGCGGGAGCGTGCCCGCTTCCGCGGGCTCGGGCTGGGCGCGCAATGCACAGCGCAGTGCTTCGCGGGCGCGCCACTCGTCTGAAAACGGCGCATATACGTCACGCGAGCGACCGATCGGATTCGCTCGCGCGATTTCCTTTTCGAGCAGGTAAGTCAGCCGCCGCAGCGCCGAGCCATGCGCGAGCATGCCCGGATCGAGCACGCGGATCCGGCGCGATGCGTCCGCGACGTGAGCCTTCAGTTCCCACAGCGTCAGGCGAAGGTGCTGCACTTCGAGTATCAGGCGCTGTACGTCTGCATAGGTGCACTTCGTCCACCATCCGGTGAGATCGTTCAGCTTCGGGGGATCGAATGGGGGGAGGATCATTGCTGCTGCAGCGATACTGTATGGATATACAGTTTATCGCGCGGTAACATAGCGCCGTCAAGGCGAAAAAATAGGGACGGCCGATGGGCGACCATGACCGGCGGCCGGGCCGCGGCCGGCGGGCCGAACCGCTCAGCGGCCTTCCCGCGCGTTCGCCAGCCACATCCGGAACCCGACAGCCTGATCCGGTGGCCGCCATCGCGAACGTCGATGGATGCGCCGGATGGCTCGACGCCAACAGAGAACAATGACGACAACTTATCCGCTGCACGATGCATTGACGCACGCCGACACGGCGTTTCCGGCCGAAGCCGACATCGTGATCGCCGGCGCCGGCATCATGGGCTGCGCGGCCGCGTACTACCTTGGCCTGCGCGGCCTGAAGGCCGTGGTGCTCGACAAGTCGCGCATCGCCGGCCAGCAATCGACTCGCGCGTGGGGCTTCGTGCGGCAGCAGGGCCGCGAGTCGGCCGAAGTGCCGCTGATGATGGCCGGCATGCGGATCTGGGAAGGGCTCGAGCAGGCGCTCGGCTTCGACCTCGAGTGGCGGCAGGGCGGTTGCCTCTATATGGCGGACAACGAGGACGACTGGGCGTCGTTCCAGGCGTGGCTCGCCGTCGCGCGCGAGCACGGGCTCGACACGCGCACGCTCACGCGCGCGGAAATCGACGAGCGCGTGCGCGGCCTGTCGACGCAAGCGCGCACGCTCGGCGGGCTCTATACCGCGACCGACGGGCAGGCCGAGCCGCGTCGCGTGGCCGCCGCGTTCGCGGCGCGCGCAACCGAAGCCGGCGCG
>NZ_VWWG01000210.1:0-9660 GCF_011753085.1 Burkholderia sp. Tr-862 | reverse complement strand
GCACCGGCACGCCGCCTTCGCGCCGGCCGGCGCTCGCCTTCAGCCCGCTGACGAGGCCGGCCACGTACAGGCGCTCCGCCTCGGTGAGCGGCGGCGGCGCGAGATCGGCCACGCCGAGCGCCGCCGCAAAAGTGTCGAGGTCTGCCATGTCGGATTCCTGTGAAGCCGTGATCTGCATCGTCGCCGGCGCGGGCCGCGCATCGGCATCGGCCGCGGTGGCATCGGGCCGCGCCGTGGCGTCGTCGGCGGACGCGAACGCGTCCGTGTCGACGCGCGTCAGTGCGACCGCGCAATATTTCAGTTCGGGTTGCTGCGATTCCGGATCGATCGCGTCGTTCGTCACCGCGTTGATGCACAGGTCGTCGCCGTACACGTCGTTCCAGTGCATCGGCGCGAAGCAGTTGCCGCGCTGCACGCGCTCGGTCACGACGGCCGGCAGCACCGCGCGGCCGCGCGCCGACCGGATCTCGACGCTGTCCTTCGTCGCGATGCCGAGCGCGCCCGCGTCGTCCGGATGCAGTTCGACGAACGGGCGCGGATTGAGCTTGTTCAGCATCGGGACCTTGCCCGTCTTCGTCATCGTGTGCCATTGATGCTGCAGCCGCCCGGTGTTCAGCACGATCGGGAACGTGTCGTCCGGCAGTTCGGCCGGCGCGACGTGCGGCCGCGCGAAGAAGCGCGCCTTGCCCGACGGCGTCGGGAACGCGATGCGCGGCGCATCGTGCCCGCCCTCGGCCGGGCGCGGTGTCTGGCTCACGCCGTCGTTCAGGTAGCGGATCGGGTGCCGCTCGCGCGCGGTGCCTGGCGCGACCGGCCATTGCACCGGGCCGTCGCGCAGCGCCGCGTGGCTCGCGCCGCGCAGGTCGTAGCCGGTCGCCGGATTCGAAAAGCGCACGATCTCGTCGAACACGTCGGCCGCCGACGCATAGTCGAACGCATCGCCGAAGCCCATCGCGCGCGCGACCTCCGCGACGATGCGCCAGTCGGGCAGCGCGTCGCCGGGCGGCGCGATCGCGGCGCGCATCAGCGTCATGTTGCGCTCGGAGTTGACCATCACGCCGTCGCCCTCGGCCCACAGCGCGCCGGGCAGCAGGATGTCCGCGTAGCGGTTGGTCTCGGTGTCGAGGAACGCGTCCTGCGCGATCACCAGCTCCGCGGCTCGCAACCCCGCGATCACGTTCTGCCGGTTCGGCACGGTCGCGACCGGATTCGTGCAGACGATCCAGCACGCCTTGATGTCGCCGGCCGCCATCCGCTCGAACAGGTCGACCGTGCCCTTGCCGGTTTCGTTGCGCAGCGTGCCGGCCGGCACGCGCCACAGGTTCTCGACGAAGCGCCGGTCGTCGTCGGACAGCACCGAGCGCTGGCCCGGCAGGCCGGCGCCCATGTAGCCCATCTCGCGCCCGCCCATCGCGTTCGGCTGGCCGGTCAGCGAGAACGGCCCGCTGCCCGGGCGGCAGATCGCGCCCGTCGCGAGATGCAGGTTGCAGATCGCGTTGGTGTTCCACACGCCGTGCGTGCTCTGGTTGAGCCCCATGGTCCAGCAGCTCATCCACGCCGGGGCGTCGCCGATCCATTGCGCGGCCGTGCGGATGTCGGCTTCGGCGAGCCCCGTGATTTCCGCGACGCGCTCAGGCGTGTAGTCGGCGAGGAACGCGGGCATCGCGTCCCAGCCTTCGGTGTACGCGTCGATGAACGCGGCATCGGTGCGGCCGTTCGCGTGCAGCAGGTGCAGCAGCCCGTTGGTCAGCGCGAGATCGGTGCCCGGCCGGATCTGCAGGAACAGGTCGGCCTTGTCGGCGGTGCCGGTGCGGCGCGGATCGACGACGATCAGCTTCGCGCCGGCCTTCACGCGATCCATCATCCGCAGGAACAGGATCGGGTGGCAGTCGGCCATGTTCGCGCCGATCACGAAGAACAGGTTCGCGCGATCGAAGTCCTGGTACGACCCGGGCGGGCCGTCCGCGCCGAGCGACTGCTTGTAGCCCGTGCTCGCGCTCGCCATGCACAGGCGCGAGTTCGACTCGATGTTGTTGGTGCCGACGAAGCCCTTCGCGAGCTTGTTCACGAGGTATTGCGCCTCGATCGACATCTGCCCCGACACGTAGAACGACAGCGCATCGGGCCCGTGCGCGTCGAGCACCGCGCGCAGCCGCCGCGCGGTCTCGGCGATCGCGTCGCGGGCCGGCAGCGGCACGAGATCGTCTTCCCGCGCGCGCCGCACGAACGCGCGATCGAGCCGCCCGGAGCGGCGCAACGCGACGTGCGCGGACGAGCCCTTCGTGCACAGCCGCCCGAAGTTGGTCGGATGGTCGGCGTCGCCGGACACCTTGACGACCTCGCCATCCTCGACGTGCAGCACCATTCCGCAGCCGACGCCGCAGTACGGGCACACGCTCTTGACGGGGGTGGCGCTCATGCGTGCTCCGGCGCGCTCAGGCGGCAATCCACACGAACCCGTCCTCGACCCGCGACGGATACGCGCTCACCGACTTCTCGGGCGACTCGAGGCATTCGCCGGTACGCAGGTCGAAATGCTGCTTGTACAGCGGCGACGCGACGACGACGCGCTCGCCGAGGCTGCCGATCAGCCCGCGCGACATCACGGCCGCCTGCGACACCGGGTCGACGTTGTCGATCGCGAACACGCCGCCGGCTTCAGCGTGCGCGACGTGAAACACCGCGACCTGCTCGCCGTTGACGAGCGCGCACACGCCGGTGTTCGGCACGATGTCGTCGAGCGGGCACACACGGGTCCAGGACAGGGGAAGACGATCGTTCATGATGGGCTCCATGGAAAAGACGCGGGTGTCGGTCAGGGTCAAACGGTTGCCGATTCGGTTGCCGATTCGGTTGCGGATTCGGTGGCCGATTCGGCGACGACGGGAATCCGGACGGGCCTGCCGCCCACGCGCTCGTCGGGCGTCGCGGGACGAATCTGGCCGCGCGTTTCGACGAATGCGATGGTCGCGTCGGGCGCGTCGCTGTTCACGAAGTGGCGGAAGCGCTTGCGCGTGTCCGGATCGGTGACGGCCTTCTTCCATTCGCATTCGTAGGTGTCGACCACGTGCTGCATGTCGGCCTCGAGTTCGGCCGCGATGCCGAGCTTGTCGTGCACGACGACGTCGGTCAGGTAGTCGAGCCCGCCTTCGAGGTTGTCGCGCCACACGCTGGTGCGCTGCAGCCGGTCGGCGGTGCGCACGTAGAACATCAGGAAGCGGTCGATGTAGCGGATCAGCGTGTCGCGGTCGAGGTCGGACGCGATCAGTTCCGCGTGGCGCGGCTTCATCCCGCCGTTGCCGCACACGTACAGGTTCCAGCCCTTCTCGGTCGCGATGATCCCGATGTCCTTGCCCTGCGCTTCCGCGCACTCGCGCGTGCAGCCCGATACGCCGAACTTGATCTTGTGCGGCGCGCGCAAGCCCTTGTAGCGGTTCTCGATGTCGATCGCGAGGCCGACCGAATCGTCGACGCCGTAGCGGCACCACGTCGAGCCGACGCACGACTTCACGGTGCGCACCGACTTGCCGTATGCATGGCCGGATTCGAAGCCGGCGGCGATCAGCTCTTCCCAGATCGACGGCAGCTGCTCGACGCGCGCGCCGAACAGGTCGACGCGCTGGCCGCCCGTGATCTTCGTGTAGAGGCCATATTTCCGCGCGACCTGGCCGACCGCGATCAGCCCTTCCGGCGTCACCTCGCCGCCCGGCATGCGCGGCACGACCGAGTACGTGCCGTCGCGCTGGATGTTCGCGAGGTAGTAGTCGTTCGAGTCCTGCAGCCCCGCATGCTCCTTCTTCAGCACGAACTCGTTGAAACACGACGCGAGGATGCCCGCGACGGCCGGCTTGCACACGTCGCAGCCGAGCCCGCGACCGTGCTTCGCGAGCAGTTCGCCGAAGGTCGTGATGCGCTCGACGCGGATCAGGTGGAACAGCTCCTGGCGCGAATGCGCGAAGTGCTCGCACAGATGGTTGTTGACCGCGAGGCCCTGCTTCTTCATCTCGGCCTTCATGATCTGCGTGACGAGCGGCACGCAGCCGCCGCACGACGTGCCCGCGCCCGTGCACGATTTCAGTGCGCCGAGGCTCGTCGCGCCGTCGGCCACCGCCGCGCAGATCTGCGACTTCGACACGTTGTTGCACGAGCAGATCTGCGCGCCTTCCGGCAGCGCATCGACGCCGATCGCGGGCTTCGCCGCGCCGTCCGACGACGGCAGGATCAGGAATTCCGGCGACTCGGGCAGCTCGATCCGGTTCAGCATCATCTGCAGCAGCGTGCCGTATTCGGCCGCGTCGCCGACCATCACCGCACCGTGCAGGAACTTGCCGCAATCCGACACCACCAGCTTCTTGTAGACCTGGCGACGCTCGTCCGCATACTGATAGGTGCGGCTGCCGGCCGTCGTGCCGTGCGCGTCGCCGATGCTCGCGACGTCGACGCCCATCAGCTTGAGCTTCGTGCTCATGTCGGCGCCGGCGAAAGCGGCCGCGGCCGCTTCGTCAGCGTCACCCGCGAGCTGCTTTGCGACCACGCGCGCCATGTCGTAGCCCGGCGCGACGAGGCCGTACACCATCCCGTTCCAGGCCGCGCATTCGCCGATCGCGTAGATGTCGACGTCGCTCGTGCGGCACGCGTCGTCGATCGCGACGCCGCCGCGCGGGCCGATGTCCAGACCGCACGCGCGGGCCAGTTCGTCGCGCGCGCGGATGCCGGCCGAGAACACGATCATGTCGGCGTCGAGATGCGAGCCGTCGGCGAACGCCATCCGGTGCGTACCTGCTTCGCCGTCGACGATCTCGAGCGTGTTCTTGCCCGTATGCACGGTCACGCCGAGCGCCTCGATCTTCGCGCGCAGCATCCGGCCGCCGCCGTCGTCGACCTGCACGGCCATCAGTCGCGGCGCGAATTCGACGACGTGCGTCTCGAGCCCCATGTCGCGCAGCGCCTTCGCGCATTCGAGGCCGAGCAGCCCGCCGCCGACCACCACGCCACGCTTCGCGTGCGCGCCGCACGCCTGCATCGCCTCGAGATCCTCGATCGTCCGGTACACGAAGCAGCCCGTGCGGTCGCGGCCCGGCATCGGCGGCACGAACGGACGCGAGCCCGTCGCGAGCACCAGCTTGTCGTACGCGAGCGTCTCGCCCGACGCGAGCGTGACCGTGTGCGCGGCGCGGTCGATCGACGCGACGCACGCGTTCAAGCGCAGGTCGAACCGCGGATGCCGTTCGAAGAAGCCGGGCTCGACGAGCGACAGGTCGTCCGCCGACTTGCCCGCGAAGAATTCCGACAGGTGCACGCGGTCGTACGCCGGGCGCGGCTCCTCGCCGAGCACCGTGACCTGCGGCGCATCCGCCGCGCCGGCTTGCGCCGCGACGCATTCGAGGAGCTTGTGGCCGACCATCCCGTGGCCGATGACGATGAGTTTCATGATGGCGTTTCCCTCGGTCGATCAGTTCGCGGCTTGGGCGGTGGCCAGCGCGCGATCGCGCAGCTCGGCCTCGCGTGCCTTGTGTTCTTCGCTGAAGCGCACGGCCATGGCGCACAATGCGGTCGCGGTGACGGCGAGCCCGAGCAGGCTCAGCGTGTGCTGCACGTCGCCGACGCCCTTCAGCAGGAACGACGCGGCCACCGCGCCGACGTTGCCGCCCGCGCCGATGATCCCCGCGACGCCGCCGAGCGCCTTGCGGTCGATGAACGGCACGAGCGCATAGGTCGCGCCGCAGGCCATGTGCGTGAAGAGGCCGAAGGTCAGCATCGCGACGAGCGCCATGCCGACGCCTTGCGCATGCGAGAACCAGATCAGCCCGAGCCCTTCGCCGATGATCAGCGCGCACAGCAGCGCCGCGCGCACGTCGAGGCTGCGGCGCGCGGCGATCTTGTCCGACAGCCAGCCGCCGAGCGCGCGGGCGAACAGCGCGAGCATCCCGAACAGGCCAACCGCGAAGCCTGCATCCTTCAGCGACAGGTGGAAGTGGTCGACGTAGTACAGCGCGGCGATGTTGTGGATGAACACTTCCACGCCGAAGCACGCGCCGTAGGTGACGAACAGCATCCACACGCGATAGTTGCCGCACGCCGTGAAGAAGCTCGCCCAGCCGCCCTTCTTGCCGCTGTCGATCGTCACGCCCTGCTTGCGCAGCGCGACGAAGTCGCCTTGCGGGCAGTCCTGCGTGAAGCGCCAGTACGCCCATGCCATCACGAGCATCGCGATGCCCGGCACGACCAGCGCGATGCGCCACGACGCGCTGTCACCGAAGCCGAGGATCAGGCCGGCCGCGACGAGCAGCGGCATCATCGCCTGCGTCGCGCCCGCCCCCGCGTTGCCCCAGCCGGCCGTCGTCGCGTTCGCGGTGCCGACCACGTTCGGCGCGAACATCACCGACGTGTGGTATTGCGTGATCACGAAGCCCGCGCCGATCGCGCCGATGCCGAGGCGGCAGATCAGGAACCACAGGTAGTCATGCGTGAACGACACCGCGAACACGGGAATCGCGCCGAGCACGAGCAGCCCGGCATACACGCGACGCGGGCCGAAGCGGTCGCACAGCGGGCCGACCAGCAGCCGCACGGCGATCGTCGCGGCCACCGCGGCGATGTTGATGTTCGCGACCTGCGCCGCAGTGAGATGGAATTCGCGCGCGATCAGCGGCATCAGCGGCGCGCACGCGAACCATGCGAAGAAGCACACGAAGAACGCCATCCACGTCATGTGGAACGCGCGCATCGGCGCGGTGCGGAACGAGAAGAGATCGATACGGGTAGCTTTGTCGGTCATGTCATCCGCCAAACGAAAAACGGCGTCCTGCGCACCCGGTCTCGTCGAGAGATCCGATGCGTAGGACGCCGTTGCCCATGAAGAAGCCCGTTGCCGGGCGCGTTCAGTAATCGGTACTGCGGACGAATCGCCGTTGATTCGCCCGGACCAGCTAACGCAAGCGCCGTGCCATGTCGCCCCGAATCGCGCCGAGAGCCCCGTCGTACAACGCTCGCCGCCCGCCGCTCGCCACTTTGCGGCGCGCCACGCGCGATTCGTTGGAATGCATCGAGGCACAGATGTGGTGCGCTGCAGCACTGTCGCCGTGCGACATCGCGGTGCGCGTTGACGGGGCGTGATGCACGCCGATGCGTCATCGCGTGCGCCCTGACCCTTCGGCCGCATGCGTGTGCGGCGCCGACGCAGCCAGCGGACGGCGCATGCCGCCACGCGCGCCGCACCGTTCGCGCAGGCTGGCCCGGATATTGCTGAATCCGTTGCACACACCGGCAACGGCGCCGGTGGGCGGTCCCCCGCAAAGCGGGCGCGCCGTCGCAGGCTGGTACAGCAGACCCGGACAACGACGTCCCTCCCGTGCGCGGCACGGCCGGATGCCGTCGTCGCTTCGACCGCCCGCCGCCACCGCGCGCACCGATACGCACTCGAGCGCCGCACGCACGCGGTACAGGAACACGACATGACGACTGGCAAAGTCACGCTGCTGGGCGCCGGCCCCGGCGATCCCGATCTCCTCACGCTGAAGGCCGTGAAGGCGCTGGCGGCCGCCGACGTGCTGCTGCTCGACGATCTCGTCGCGCCCGGCATCGTCGAACTCGCGCAGCACGCGCGCGTGATCCGCGTCGGCAAGCGCGGCGGCTGCCGCTCCACGCCGCAGGCGTTCATCGAGCGGCTGATGCGCCGCTACGCGCTGCGCGGCGCGCACGTCGTGCGCGTCAAGGGCGGCGACGCGCTGCTGTTCGGCCGTGCCGGGGAAGAACTCGCGACGCTGCGCGCCGCCGCGATTCCGGTGGACATCATCAACGGCATCTCGTCGGGATTCGCGGCCGCCGCGAGCCTCGGCATCTCGCTCACGCACCGCGAGCACTGCCAGGGCGTCACGTTCGTCACCGCGCACCGCCAGGACCACGGCGAGCCCGATTGGGCGGCGCTCGCGGCCACCGGCACCACGCTCGCGATCTACATGGGAATGAGCCGCGTCGACAGCATCGCGGCCGGCCTGCTCGCCGCCTTGCCTGCGTCGACGCCGGCCGCTGCCGTGCAATGGGCCGGCACGCCGCACGAGCGCCGCTGGACCGGCACGCTCGGCGGCCTCGCACGCGGCGTCGCGGCAGCCGGGCTCGGCAGCCCGGCCGTGATGCTCATCGGCGGCGCGATCGGTGAAGCCGCCGTGCAGTGCGTGCCGGATGCGGGCACCGCGAGCGAAACGGTGTTGTCCCGTGCCGCGTAGCATGTTCGACGCCACGCGGCACCGGCCGCCCACCTATCATGAAAACAGCGGTGCCGATTGCGCCGGCCGCCGGACCGCCAGGTGCTGCGGCGGCCCGATTTCCGCACGAGGCCGCCGCCCCCGATCCGCGCATCGCACCACGATTTCGCCGCCGCCGTTCGCCTCATGAGTACGCCTGTTCCTCCCCTCCGCCTGCGCGTGCTGCTCGTCACCGACACCGACAAGCCGATCGGCGATCTCGGCGACGCGCTCGCACGCCTCGGCTACGAAATGCTCAACGACGTGGCGACGCCCGCGCGCCTGCCCGCCGCCGTCGAGGAGCAGCACCCCGACGTCGTGATCATCGATACCGATTCGCCGTCGCGCGACACGCTCGAGCAACTCGCCGTGATGCACGCAACGGCGCCCCGCCCCGTGCTGATGTTCAGCCACGACGCCAATCAGGCGCTGATTCACGCGGCGGTCGGCGCGGGCGTCAGCGCGTATCTCGTCGAAGGGCTGTCGGCCGAGCGTCTCGCGCCGATCCTCGAAGTCGCGCTCGCGCGCTTCTCGCACGACGATGCGCTGCGCCGCCGGCTCGCCGACGTCGAGCGCGAACTCGACGAGCGCAAGCTGATCGACCGCGCTAAGCGCCTGCTGATGGACCAGCACAAGCTGTCCGAACACGATGCGTATGCGTTCCTGCGCAAACGCGCGATGGATCAGGGGCTGCGCATCGTCGACGTCGCGCGGCAACTGCACGACGCGTCATCCCAATCATGAATGCCATGACACCTTCGCCTCCCGCCGCGCCGGAACGCGCGCATCTTCGTCTCGGGTTCGTCGCGCTGAGCGACGCGGCCCCGCTGATCGTCGCGCAGCAGCTGAATCTCGGCGCACGCCATGGCCTGACGCTGGAACTGAGCCGCCAGCCGTCGTGGGCCGCCGTGCGCGACAAGCTGCTGACCGGCGAACTCGACGCCGCGCACGCGCTGTACGGGCTCGTGTGCGGGCTGCAGCTCGGTATCGGCGGCCCGCAGACCGACATGGCCGCGCTGATGGTGCTGAACCGCAATGGCCAGGCGATCACGTTCGCGCGCGGCCTCGCCGACGCGTATCGCGAAAGCGGCGACGTGCGCGCGGCGCTCGCGACGCTCGGCCGCAAGCCGCTGCTCGCGCAGACCTTCCCGACCGGCACGCATGCGATGTGGCTGAATCATTGGCTCGCGTCGCACGGCGTCGATCCGCTGCGCGACGTGCGCAGCGTCGTGATTCCGCCGCCCGAGATGGTCGCGGCGCTCGCGAGCGGCGAGCTCGACGGCTTCTGCGCGGGCGAGCCGTGGCACGCGGTGGCCGAGGCCTGCGGCGCGGGCCGGACCGTCGCCGTCACGAGCGAGATCTGGCCCGATCATCCGGAGAAGGTGCTCGCGGCGCGCCGCGAATTCGTCGCGCTGTA
>NZ_VWWG01000209.1:0-9837 GCF_011753085.1 Burkholderia sp. Tr-862 | reverse complement strand
GCGCCGCAGGACGCAGCAGCAGCCGCTTCCGCCACCGCCCGAATCCGCGATCCCTGCCGACGACTTCGGCAAGACCGTGAAACTCGGCGAGCAGATCTTCCTGCACACGCCCGAGTACGCGGGCAAGTACGTCGGCAACAAGCTGACCTGCGCGAGCTGTCACCTCGACGCGGGCCGCCGGCCCGATGCGGGCCCGATGTGGGCCGCGTACCTGCTGTACCCGGCCTACCGCAGCAAGAACGGCCACGTGAACACGTTCGCCGAACGTCTGCAGGGATGCTTTCGCTACAGCATGAACGGCAAGGCGCCGCCGGCTGGCGACCCGATCCTCGTTGCGCTCGAAACCTATTCGTACTGGCTCGCGAAGGGCGCGCCGGTCGGCACCCGGCTGCCCGGCCAGGGTTTCCCGAAACTGCCGCCGCCCGCGCAAAAGGCCGACTACGCGCGCGGCGCCGCCGTCTATACGCAGCACTGCGCGCTGTGTCACGGCGCGGACGGCCAGGGACGATCGAGCGGCGACAAGCCGGTCTTTCCGGCGCTGTGGGGCGCGCGCTCGTTCAACTGGGGCGCGGGGATGGGCGACATCCGCAACGCGGCCGGCTTCGTGAAGGCCAATATGCCGCTCGGGCTGGGCGGCACGCTGACCGATCAGCAAGCGTGGGACGTCGCGACCTTCATGGACAGCCACGAGCGTCCGCAGGACCCGCGCTTCACCGGCTCGGTGCAGGACACGCGCGCGAAATTCCACGACACGCCCGACTCGATGTACGGGCGCGAGGTGAACGGCCGCGTGCTCGGCGCGCCGTGACGTCCGCCCACCGCGGCCTGCGTGATCACGGATGCCAGCGATACACGACGAGGCTCGACCCGTTGTAGTTGTCCTTCGTGATCACGTATTCGCCGGTCGAGCGCCGGTACGCGCGGATGCCGTACATCGAGTCGACGTCGTTGCCGACGTCCATCGCGGACGTGTTCGAGTTCGTCAGCGTGGTGACGAGGCTGCCGGTGTTCAGGTCGAACACGTCGACGTTCGGCACCGTGTGCACGTAGCCGACGAACAGGTAGTGGCCGGCCGCCGCCATCGATTTCGGGTTCGCGCTCGTCAGGTCGATCGCCACGTTCGGCGTGCTCGTGTTGCCGGCCTTCCAGCCGCGATAGACCTCGATGTGCCCGTTCATCGCGGTCCAGTCCCAGCTGCCCGAGATTCCCTGCGCGAGGATCATCGTGTCGCTGTCGGCCTGGTAGATGATCCGCGTGAGCGGCAGCACCGTGCGCGGAATCTGGATCTGCACCGGCGTGCCCCATGTCGGCTTGCCGGTCGCGTCGAAGCCCTTCATCGGATAGTGCGAGATGTTGTTGGTGCGATCGAGCCCGGCCCATACGTCGCCGTTGTCGTCGAGCGAGAAACCGGCCGTCACCTGCAGGGTCGTGTTGAACGGCTTGCCGGGGATCGAGCCGTCCGGAATCGCGATATAGCCGCTCGCGTTGTTGAAGTGATAGATGTTGTAGTTGCCCGGGTTCTGCCCGGTCGCGACGAGCATCCGGGTGCCGTTCACCAGCGCGAGCTGGCCGAAATGCTGGCCGCGCTGGTAGTCCTTCATGTCGAGGCGCGGATCCTTCGGATAGGTGAACGGATCGATCGTGTTCGCGACGAACGTGCCGCCCGCCGTACCGGTATAGACGTTGTTGCCGCTGTAGAAGAACGCGCCGTCGGTCGCCGGGTCGGGCGCGGCGGCGCCCTCGAAGTTCAGCGCCTGCAGCTTCCATTGCAGCGCGCCCGTCGGGCCGTACGAATGGAGGTCGGTGCTGCCGTTGCGCCCGAGGTCCCAGCCGCCGCCCCACGCGTTGTTCAGCACGTACAGGTTGCCGGCCGCGTCCTTGCCGATGCCCG
This sequence comes from Burkholderia sp. Tr-862, assembly GCF_011753085.1. NCBI lineage: Bacteria > Pseudomonadati > Pseudomonadota > Betaproteobacteria > Burkholderiales > Burkholderiaceae > Burkholderia > Burkholderia sp. Tr-862. The sequence goes on along the minus strand of NZ_VWWG01000209.1, from coordinate 7,946 downwards.
CGACGCGCGTGAAGCGCTTGTCGCCGACTTGCCCCTTGATGCCCGACGTCGTGTCGAGATAGCCGCCCTGCACGCCGAACGTGCCGACCTGCGCGGGCTGGCCGGCGAGCGTGTAGACCTTGATGTTCATGTCGGGGCCTTCGTCGCCCACCAGCATCTGCCCGCTTAGCGCATCGAAATACAGCGACGCCGGCCGCGCGCGGGCCGCCATCTGAATCGTGTTCATCGCCGTGCCGGTTGGGCTGAACTGCGCGACGATGCCCGCGCTCTTGCGCGCGACCCACAGGTTGCCGCCCGCATCGAGCGCCAGCGCGCCGGGCCCCGATACGCCGATGTCGCGCTGCCACACGCCGTCCGTCGTATACACACGCACGCGGTTGCCGTAGAAGTCGCTTACGTACAGCAGGTTGCCGCTCGTCGCGAGGCCGGTGATCACGTCCGCGTACTGGATGCCCGTCCAAGTGCTGACCGGGATGCGCAGGTCGCGCTGGTTCGTGCTGCGGTTGTAGCGGCCAACCGAGCCGCTGCCGAAGGTGCGGTTGTAGCCGAGCGCGACGAACAGCGAGTTCGCGTTGCCGGTGATCGCGCCGCCCTGGAATTCGTCGTGGATGCCGATCGTGCCGAGCGTCTGCCCGTTCTGGTAAATCGCGACGCCGCCTGCATTCTCGTCCCAGCGCGACGCCGTATAGATCACGCCTTCGGGCGCGACCCACAGCGAGCGCGCACCGTTGCCGACATGCGCGGCCAGCGTGCCGAACGTGTTCGCGAGCCAGTCCGTCGTGTATTGCGCTTGTGCGTGACTGACCGGCGCCAGCATTGCCATGCACAATCCTAGCAATGCCGCGCGAATTTGTTTCGATAACATGAATGATGCTCCCGGACGATCGCCTGTCGATACTCTAGTTCGACGCGCATGAAATATTGGTGATTTCTGCAAAAACCCGTTCATTTCCACCACGAATTTCTCATTACGTTTTTTTACCGCACGACAGTGGTTGGCCGATGCTGGAGCATCCCGGGATCAGCGCCTGGGCTCCCGCCGGACAGCGCTGTGGCGATTCATCATTACCGGCACTTTGTTCCGAATTTCTCAATGCGGATGCGTCATTTTTTCTGATACACGCGCATTGAATTTCCATTGCCGGCAAATCGACTCGATGATTACAAATCGAAATTAAAATGAAAGAGAAAAAATATTATCCGGCTGCATGCTGCATTGCCGGGAAAATCGTGAAGAAGTGAAATAAGGCGGGCGCGGCGGAATACGGTTGCCGATGAAGACGGAGGGATAAACGAAGATGCGCCGCACGTGCGGCGAAGCGTGATGCGGGCCGTGTTGAATGGAGAAGGCCGTACGCCGGCCCGGCGTGCGACCGGCGGCCCGCAGCACGCGCGGGCCGCCGGTCGCGCGCGTGGCGTCAGAACTTCTGGCGCAGGCCGAGGCTGACGATCGCCTGCGACCGCGAATCGGACGAGTGGCCGTTCGCCTTGTCCGACACCGACGCGGTCGCGGCCACCGGCCGACCGAGTGCGTCGAGCGTCGTGCCGGACGCACGCTGGTAGGCGCCGAGCAGGTACACGCTGGTGCGCTTCGACAGGTCGTAGGCCGCGCCGAGCGTGACGTTGTGATACTGCGCGCGGTTGTCGATGCCGTCGACGTCGCTGCCGCGCGTGTAGCTGTAGCCGGCGAACAGCTGGGTCTGCGGCTGCACGTTCCAGCGCGTGAACACGCCCGCGACGTTGAACGTCGCATGACCGTTGAACAGCGACTGCGCGCCACTGCGGTACTGAATGTTGCTGTAGTTCACGCCGACGACGGCCGGGCCGAAGTCGTACGTCGCGCCGGTCGCGATGACCTGCTGCGACTGCGCGCTCGCATAGCCTTCGTTGATCGACGAGTTGAACAGCCCGTCGTCGGTGCTCTGCCATTTGCCGGCCGTCGGATCGGCCGCGCCCGTCTTGCTGTTGTCCGAGCGCTCGTAGCCGACGCCCACACGCAGCGGCCCCGCCGCGTATGCGGCGCCGACGCTCCACGTGTTGCGCGTCTTCATGCTGCCCGGCTGGCTGCCGAAGCCGTACAGCGCGCCGAACGTGAAGCCCGCGTAGTTCGCGCTCGTGTACTTGATCGAGCTGTCGACGCGCGCGGTCTGGTCGAGGTCGTCGATATCGCCCGGGTGCGCGCCGAACCCGCCGATGAACGACGACGGGCCGACCGGGCTCACGAAGTCGTTGAGCGACGTGTACTGGCGGCCAAGCGTGACCGTGCCGTAGCGGTTGCTGCCGACGCCGACGAACGCCTGGCGGCCGAACTGGCGGCCGCCCTGGCCCGACGTGCCGTTGGTGATGTCGAAGCCGTTCTCGAGCACGAACAGCGCGCGCATCCCGCCGCCGAGATCCTCGGAACCCTTGATGCCCCAGCGGCTGCCCGACAGGTTTCCGGTGGTCAGGCCGACCTCCGAATGCCCGGTGTAGGCGCCCGGCGAGCCGACCCGTTCGTTGCTGCGATAGGTCACGCCCGCGTCGACGATGCCGTACAGCGTGACGGAGCTTTGCGCGGAGGCGATGCCCGCGAGCGAGAGCAGCAGCGGTGCTGCGATCAGTTGCTTGTTCATGGTTTTTAGCGTCTCCGGGCGGTCAGCCCGTTGTTCTATGCGAGTAACGCGTGCGGCCGGCGAGATACGCCTGCATGCGAGGCCGACGGCGTTCGCACGCGGGAACGCGCGCGTGCGATACGCGCGCGGCACGTCGCGGCGAGCATGCCCGCCGAGGCCGCCATGGTAGTTGGAACCGGTTCCGTTCGATAGCGCAATAATGAAAACAGCTTCTTGCCGATTTCGAGATAATTTGTCGCGCGACGAACGTCGCTGTACGGCGCGGGGCCGCGCGCCCGATAATCGAGCGCGCATCTGCCATCGGGAGCCTTCGCATTCGCCGAAGGCGGCTTCATGCGCATTCAGGGCGTCGTGCTGACCAGCAACGCCGGCTCCGCGCGTGTGCTGCAGAAATGCGGCTACCGGTACGAGGGATTGCTGCGCGCCTACCGGATGGTGCGTGGGGTGCCGGGCGATTTCGCGATGTACGCGCGTATCGCGACCGACTGACGCGCCGGCCGACCGATGGCCGACGCGCGACGCGCGGGTCCACTCACCGTCGGCGCGATTGGACGCGCCACGCCGAATTGGCGACAATCGCCGCTCCCCGCCTCGACTTCTTCGCCATGAAAATCGCCGCGCTGTCCGACATCCACGGCAACCTCGCCGCGCTCGACGCGGTGCTCGACGACGTGCGCCGCCGCGGCGCCGACCTGATCGTCAACCTCGGCGACATCGTGTCGGGCGCGCTCCATCCGGCCGAAACGGCCGATCGCCTGATCGCGCTCGACCTGCCGACCATCAAGGGCAATCACGAACGGCAACTGCTGAGCGGCGATCGCGAAACGATGCGGCTGTCCGATCGCTGGGCGCACGACACGCTGCGCGACGACCATCGCGCGTGGATCGCCGCCTTGCCCGCACGCCTGACGCTCGACGACGACGTGCTGATGGTGCACGGCACGCCTGCCAGCGACCTCGTCTATTTCCTCGAAACGGTGACGCCCGACGGCTGCCGCGCGGCGACGCCCGATGAAATCGCGCAGCGTGCGGGTGACGAGCCGGCGTCGCTGATCCTGTGCGGCCACACGCATGTCCCGCGCATCGCGAAGCTCGACGACGGCCGGCTGATCGTCAATCCGGGCAGCGTCGGGCTGCAGGCGTACACGGACGATCAACCGCATCCGCACCGGATCGAAACGGGCTCGCCGCATGCGCGCTACGCGATGGTGTCGCGCACGCCGGCCGGCTGGCAGGCCGAATTCCACGCGGTCGAATACGACTGGCACACGGCCGCCGACACCGCGGCAGCGCGCGGCCGCGACGACTGGACCGTCGCGTTGCGCACCGGCCGGTGCTGACGGATCGTCGCCGTTCCACCCCGCTTCGTTCACCGGAAAACCGACCCGCCATGCGCGCTGCGTCAGGCAGCACCGCGTTCTGACAACCGCTCGCGAGCCGCCTCGCGCGGCATCGCATTAGGCATCACGCATCACACAGCATTCGCCAGCGTCAGCCGCGCTTCGAGCCCGCCGCCATCCGTCCGGTTGCGCAACGTGAGCGTGCCGCCCATCGCGAGCGCAAGCTGCCGCGCGATCGCGAGACCGAGCCCCGTGCCGCCCGTCTCGCGATTGCGCGACGTCTCCACGCGCCGGAACGGTTCGAACACCGCGTCGAGCTGATCGTCCGGAATGCCGGGCCCGCGATCGAGCACCGCAATGACCGCGCCGCCGCCTGACGCCGCCTGCACGTCGATCTCGGCCGCACCCGCGAACTTCAGCGCGTTGTCGACGAGGTTGCCGACGATCCGGCGCAGCGCCTTCGGCCGCGTGACGAGCGCGAGCGGGCCGCCGCTGTGCAGCGCGACGTCCTGCCCCGCATCCGTGTAGTCGCACACGATGCTGTCGAGCAGCGCATCGAGATCGATGCGGCGCGCGGCTTCATCCGTGCCGTGCAGCGTGCGCGCATAGGCGACGCCCTCCTTCACCAGATGCTCCATCTCGATCAGGTCCTGGCGCAGCTTCGCGCCCTGCGCGTCGTCGTCCATCACGTCGACGCGCAATCGCATGCGCGTGATCGGCGTCTGCAGGTCGTGCGAAATCGACGCGAGGATCTGCATGCGTTCGGCCATGTACTGCGCGATGCGGTCCTGCATCGCGTTGAACGCCCGCGCGGCACGCGCGACTTCGGACGGCCCGCCCTCGTCCAGGCGTTCGCCCTTCAGGTCGGGGCCGAGCGCGTCGGCCGCCCGCGCGAGCTGGTTCAGCGGCCGCGTCGCGAGCCGCACCGCGAGCCAGCAGCACGCGGCCAGCACCGCGAGCTGCAGCGCGAGCACCACCGGCAGCCAGCCTGACAGCGGCACCGTCGACATCGGGTGGATGTCGATCGTCAGCGGCGAGCCGTCGGTCAGGCGCAGATGCACCTGCAGATGCTCGCGATCGCCCGGGATCGCGTTCGCGGTCAGCGGGTAGTCGCCGCCGATGCCGTCCGAGATCGACCGCTCGACGCGCGCCGACAGCCGCGCCTCGGACGGCGTGCCCGTCTCGCCGGGCCCGAGGATGAACACGTAGCTGCGCCGCGCGAGACGCGGCAGCCACGCGGCGCGCTCGCCGGGCGGCAGGTGGTCGAGCAGCGCGACCGAGCTCGCGACCTCGCGCTCGATGTAGCCCATCATCAGGTTGGTGGTCGCCTGGTCGCGCTCCGTCACCGTGAGCCAGAACGACAGCGTCTGCGCGAGCGCGAGGCCCACGCACAGGATCAGCGCGAGCCGCGCGAACAGCGAGCGCGGCCAGTGCCACAGGGTGCGCGCGCTCATGCGTCGCCTTCGACCGTGGTCACCGCCGACGAGAACACGTAGCCCTCGTTGCGCAGCGTCTTGATGTAGCGCGGCTCGCGCGCGCCGTCGCGCAGCCGCTGGCGCAGCCGGCTCACGAGCAGGTCGATCGACCGGTCGAACGGATCGGACTGGCGGCCCTGCGTGAGGTTGAGCAATTGGTCGCGCGTGAGCACGCGCTGCGGATTGTCGAGGAACACGCGCAACAGCCGGTACTCGGCGCCGCTCAGCGCGACCAGCGTGCCTTCGGCGTCGAGCAGGTGACGCCCCGTCGTGTCGAGCCGCCATTCGCCGAACGCGAGCATCTCGGCCGTCTCCGTCACCTGCATGCCGGGTGGCAGCATGCGCGCGCGGCGCAGCACCGAGCGGATCCGCGCCAGCAGCTCGCGCACCGCGAACGGCTTCGCGAGATAGTCGTCGGCGCCCATCTCGAGGCCGATGATGCGGTCGGTTTCCTCGCCGCGCGCGGTCAGCATCAGCACCGGCACCGTCCGGAACTTGCCGGCGCGCAGATCGCGGCACAACGTGAGGCCGTCCTCGCCGGGCAGCATCAGATCGAGCACGATCAGGTCGGGCGCGCCGTCTTCGAGCACGTTGCGCATCTCGCGGCCGTTCGCGGCGAGCGACACGCGCATGCCGTTCTTCTCCAGGTAGTCCGCGATCAGTTCGCGGATCGCGCGATCGTCGTCGACGATCAGTACGTGGTCGATCTTGTCCATGAGTCGGGGTCGGGGTCGTGAGGTTGCGGCTGGCGATGTCCGCCTTTATACCGCACCGCGGGCACGCATTTGTATCCCAATGTATCGCGCCGCCGCGACGACACACAACATTGCACGCACGCGGCTCGCCGGACACATCGCAGATACGTCGGCGCGGCCCAATGAGGGCTGTCGAAACCAGTCCGGCCGACGCGATCACGCGGCGGCCGGCCGAACCGGAGAACCGCCATGCTGCCCAGACTCAAGACTGCCGCCCTCGTGATCGCGCTCGCCGCCACGGCCGGGCTCGCCGCGTTCGCCGGCACCCGCGACGACGCGGGCATGACGGCCTCGCTCGCCGGCACGCCGGCGCCCGACTTCACCGGCATCGAGCGCTGGCAGAACAGCACGCCGCTCAAGCTCGCGCAGCTGCGCGGCAAGGTCGTGCTGGTCGATTTCTGGACCTACTCGTGCATCAACTGCATTCATACGATTCCGTACGTGAACGACTGGTACCGGAAGTATCGCGACCAGGGGCTGGTCGTGGTCGGCGTGCATACGCCCGAGTATCCGTTCGAACGCGATCCAAAGAACGTCGCCGACGCGCTCAAGCGCTTCGACATCCAGTATCCGGTCGCGCAGGACAACCGCTACGACACGTGGCGCGCGTATGGCAACCAGTACTGGCCCGCGCTGTACCTGATCGACGCGAACGGGAAGATCGTCTATACGCGGTATGGCGAGGGCGGGTACGACAAGACGGAGGCGGCGATTCGCGAGGCGCTGGCGCAGGCGCATGCTGGCGAAGGCACGAAGGGCGCGACGCGTACGCAGTAACGGGCGCCGGCGGGGGCGCAGCATGCGCCCCGGGCGATTCGCCGCCGCTCACTTGAGCTTCGCGTCCGCCTCCGCCAGCATCGCCTCCCCGATCGCGAGATGCCCGTTGGCGATCAGCGCGTCGCCCGCGCCGCGGATATCGTCGACCGCCTTGTTCTGCCCGAGCTTGCGCTTGCCGACGAGCCGCGTGATCTCGATCTGCAGCCCGACGATCGACTGCAGCATCGTGTCGAGATAGTCCTTCGGCGCGTCGGCCATCTTCCACGGCGCCGGCTGCGACGCCTCGTGCGTGCGGGTCAGCCGCGCGACCACGCCGCGCACGAACTTCTCGTCGTCGCGCACCGTGATGCGGCCGTGCGCGTGCACGACCACGTAGTTCCACGTCGGCACCTGCCGGTGCGCGACATGCTTGCTCGGGTACCAGTTCGGCGAGATATAGGCATCGCCGGCGCGGAAGATCACGAGCACCTCGTCGCCGTTCGCGACCTCCTGCCAGACCGGATTCGCGCGCGCGACGTGCGCATGCAGCTCGCCGAGGCCGCCGTCGCCCGGCAGCAGTTCGAACGGAATGTGGTTCGCGTCGAGCCCACCCTTGCCGTGCGTGATCAGGCTGCCGAACGGATGCTGGACGATCAGTTCGCGCAGCGCGTCGGGGCGGGATTCGGCGAAATCGGCGGGGACATACATGGCGGCTCCACGGTCGGACAGGGTTCAGGAAGGAACGGGCCTGAAACAGGCGCGTCATGCCCCGATTGTGAGCGCTAACTGGTTTATGCTGTAGAGCCGGTTTCGAACAATTTCAGCAGACCAGAATCATGGCCAGAACCGCCCGGATCGTCGAAATCCCGTCGCTCGGCGCGCTCGACCGCGCAGCCGGCGACCTGAGCCGCCAACTCGCGCAGGCGTTGCGGGACGCGGTGCGCCGCGGCGACGTGCGGCCCGGCGACACGCTGCCGTCCACGCGGCTGCTCGCGGCATCGCTCGAGG